>CAJXAS010000004.1 GCA_913050305.1 uncultured Polaribacter sp.
CGTCTGTAATTACTTTATCACAGTGTATTGTTTCTGCAACTCTATCGAACATTACAATAGGTGTTCCGTTTTCTAAGATTTCGTCACAATGTTTAAAATCGTTCTTTAAAACTGTTTCTTCAGCTAAAGAAAGTATAAAACCATCGATACTTCCGTTAGAAAGCATTTCCATTGTTTCTACTTCTTTAGTGTAAGATTCATTTGAAATACAAGATATTATTTTATATCCTTTTTCATTTGCTACTTTTTCAATACCATTAAAGACTTGAGCAAAGAAATAATTTAACATGTTAGGAATAATAATTCCAATGGTTTTTGTCTGCCTATTTTTTAAACTAAGTGCGTTAAAATTTGGCTTGTAGTTATTCTCTTTAGCATATTTCTGTATCTTTTCTTTTGTGCTTACACTAATTTCATAGCTATCATTCAAAGCTTTAGATACTGTTGAGATAGAAACACTAAATTCTTTAGCTATGTCTTTTATAGTAAGTCTTTTCATACAAATTATAATATAAGTTGGCAAAATACGAAAAACTCATCAGATATGAAGAAGAACCTTGTTCTTTTACAATTTCTTCATCTTTAACGGATATAAAATCTCATAAATTAAGAAGGAAAATACCATTAAATATTCTATAAATACAAACCATAAATTTTCTTGCCAAGGATTGTTTGTATATGCTTGATAGGTTAAGATTATTACTGAAGACCAAATTATTGGGAATTTATATTTTGTAAAAACACATAAAATTAAAGGAGTTGCCAAGTACCATGGATGCACAGTTGTGGCTGTGAAATAGTAAAAACACAAACCAAATAACATAACTGTAATTAATTGAATAAATGTTTTATTTCTTCTAAAAAAAGTAAGGTATAATAAAAATAGAACTGTTAATACGGGTGTTATTTTTCCAATAAAAGCAATTTCATTATATCCACTAAATAGATATCCTATTTCTCTAAATATATAGTAAAAGCTTGCATTAAATTCAAAGTCTTTAAACCATAAACTTACAGAGCTAGCATAATTATCGATGAATTCTGGAGTATAAAAAGGCAGAAATAATAAGATTGTTATAGTTAGAATAATGATGTAAAACAGGGATAGCTTTGCAAGCTTAAATAGTGAAAATTTTGATAAAATAAATTCTGTCTGGCTTTCGGAGTTCTTTATTTCTGTTCCATTATTGTCATGATTTATAAACCATTGGAAAAATAAGGGTAAAAATAATAACGGAATTAATTTTACAGAAACCGAGCAAGCTAATAAGATAGCTGCTATAATCCATTGCTGTTGGTGTAATTTATAAAGCGCCCAAACTAAGAAAAATAACATAACAGGTTCGAAATGCAGATTGCCAGTCATTTCTATAATTATAAACGGATTTAAAAGATACCAAAAAATATTTTTGACAGGTAAATTTAAGCGTTCTAATAACTTTTTCCCAAAATATAGAATTCCTATATCTGCTAGAATAATTAGGACTCTAAGTACAATTACAGATCCAAAAACACTCTTACTAGCAAACAATGCAGCAATAAAAAAGCAAAATTGATTTAATGGCGGATAATTGGTATAATGGCTGCCATTCAATTCTCCCATACCATCATATAAAGTAGAAGCTTCTGCAATAGGTTGTAAGTTCAGTTGAATGAAGGTTTCTGGCAAGGATAGATAAGGGTTAAACCCATTTAAAAGCATTCGTCCGTCCCAGATAAATCGATAAAAATCTTGTGACAGGTTGGGTATTGCAAATAAAAAAATGCAACGAAATAGTATGGCAACTATTATTAAATTTTTAAAGGAGCTGTTTTTGTTTTGTAGTAATAGATAAAAACCACTAAATAGTGCAATCCATAAAAAAGAAACAATATAGAATTGAGTTCTTTCTAAAAAATAAGCAAAGAAAAAATAACAAATTACACTTAAAATAATTACTAAAAGAGTGCTATATTTTTTAAAGAAAGACATTATGCTTTTGAAAACACAGACTTAAAAAACACATAGCTAAAGCCTATAAAAAGCATAAAATGGAAAGGGAAAAGCCCGAAATCTCCACCTTGATCACCAACGATAAAAGCGCTGTACATACCAAAAATAAAATAAATTGCTAAAAGTCCTTCTAGAATAACATGTACAGAAGGTTTTGTTTTTATGTATTTATTTTTTTTCCAACCGTCTTTTAATGTTTGTATATTAAATTTGGGTGTTCTTACAAATTCACTTTTTTTACCAAAATGACCTTCTAATACTGCAACTGTATTGTGTAAAGAAAATCCCATTGCAATTGAGAAAAAAGTAAAAAAGGCACCGATGTAAATAATAAAATTTTTAAAACCAGCACCGTAGGTGTTTTTATACATATGCCAATAACAGATAAAGAAAATAAGTGAGCTTATTACAAAGAAACTCATCACGTAGAAGTATACTTTTAAGTGCTCATATTCATTCTTAATATACAACATAGGTATACTTAAAACGGCAACTAAAAAGATACACGTAAACATAGAACTGTTTAAAAGGTGCAGTAAACTATGTATTTTAGTTTTAAAAGAAACGTTTTTACTGGTAATAACACGTTTCATCATTTTTTGAAAATTCTCTGCACCACCTTTATTCCATCTAAATTGTTGTGATCTAGCGGCACTAATAATAATAGGTAATTCTGCTGGCGTTTCTACATGTTCTAGATATTTGAACTTCCAATTTTTTAGTTGTGCTCTATAACTTAAGTCTAAGTCTTCTGTTAGCGTATCTCCCTCCCAGTTACCAGCGTCATAAATACATTCTTTACGCCAAAGGCCAGCTGTTCCGTTAAAGTTAATAAAGTGTCCTTTACTATTTCTACCAACTTGTTCTAATGTGAAATGTGCATCTAAAGCGAAAGCTTGTATTTTTGTTAGGGTAGAATAATCTCTATTAATGTGGCCCCAACGCGTTTGAACAACTCCAATTTCATTATCTTTAAAATACGGTACTGTTTGGAGTAACCAATCTTTTTTTGGTAAAAAATCTGCATCAAAAATAGCAATAATGTTACCTTTTGCAGTTTTTAATCCTTCTTTTAAAGCACCTGCTTTAAAACCCTGTCTATTGTCTCTTCTAATGTGCTGTATATCAATCCCTTTTTCTTGGATTATTTTGATATGTTTTGCTGTTGTTTCTATAGATTCATCTGTAGAATCGTCCAAAACTTGAATTTCTAATTTATCTATTGGGTACTCTAGTTTTGCAATGTTTATGAGTAAGCGCTCCATTACATAAAGCTCGTTGTAAACAGGTAATTGTATTGTTACAAATGGGATTTCTTCGGAATTTGAAAAATCAAATTTTTCTGAAGTATCTATTATTTTTTTCGCTTTTAAATAATTAAAAAGTAAGTTTAGCTGGGCTAATGCGTACATGAAAATAAGCAAAAGAGCCATAGAATAAACTACGATGATGATGTATTCTAAAACCATTATTTAAAACTGTATTTAAAGATCCAACCTAAAATTTTCACGCCCGCTAATATACTACCTTTTATGGTTCCTGAAACTTTAGAGACACCTATTCTGTTTCTATATTTCATTGGTACTTCTTTATACGTTAATTGTTGTTTTAATGCTTTTAATTGCATTTCAACAGTCCATCCGTAAGTTGTATCTTCCATTTTAAGTGCTAACAATTTATTATATTTTATGGCTCTAAATGGGCCTAAATCTGTGAATTTAGCATTAAACAAAAGCTTCATTAAAAAAGTGGCTAACCAATTACCAAAAACCTGCTGCGGAGTCATAGAACCAGATTCTCTAAGTTCTTTTATACGTGCGCCAACAACAAAATCCAAATTATCAATTAGTATTGGGTGTACTAACGTTGTTAACTGTTCTGGATAATCAGAATAATCACCGTCTAAAAAAACAACAATTTCTGGTGTTTTTTCTTTTTGTGCAATATAATCCATTCCTTTTAAACAAGCGTAACCATAACCTTTTCTATTTTCAAAAAGTACAGTTGCACCAGCTTTTTTTGCATTTTCTGCTGTATTATCAGTAGAATTATTGCTAATAACAATAATTTCGTCAACTATTTTAGGAATATCTACAATAACTTTCCCTATTGAATCTTGTTCGTTATAGGCAGGAATAATAACTTTTATTATTGGAGTCATTTTGTTAAATCATTTAGATTTTTTTATATCAAGAAATCTTATCAACTATTTCTTTTTTTTAATTAAAAAACAATAGCAAAAGTACCAATATTTATTTTCTAAATGGTGTTAGAAATTGTCTTCTTTTGATGATTTTAGATGGGTAATATTATTGTTTTTGATTCACGAAATTCATTAAATCTACATCATTTCCTAGTAAAATTTCTGTAGGATTTATTCTGCCATCTTCTGGACCGTTTTCTAGCTTTAAAACACCTCTTGGGCAAACTGCAGAACAAACGCCACAACCAACACAACTAGAACGCACAATGTTTTCACCTTTTTGTGCATAGGCTCTTACATCAATTCCTTGTTCACAATAGGTAGAGCAATTTCCGCAAGAAATGCATTGTCCGCCATTGGTAGTGATTCTAAATTTGGATTTAAACCGTTGAATAAAACCTAAATATGCGGCTAAAGGACAACCAAATCTACACCAAACTCTATTCCCAAAGATTGGATAAAAACCAGTACCAATAACACCTGCAAAAATAGACCCTATTAGAAAGCCGTAAATATCTTGAATTGTTTGAGTCTTAATGCCAATTACTTGATTTGCACCTGAGAAGAAAGTATACAAAGCAAAGCCAGTCATTACTAACACAAAAATCAATACACTGTGAATTATAATACGTTCGAATTTCCAAGAAAGTAAGGTTTTACTTGAGAGTTGTCTATAAGGGTCTCCTAAGGTTTCTGCTAAACCACCGCAACCGCATACCCAAGAACAGTACCATCTTTTTCCAAAGAAGTATACCATTACTGGAACTACTACAACCGTTAATACTACACCCCAAACTAAAATAAATAAACCAAAACCACCACTAGATAGTAATTCATCTAAATTCCATCTGAAGAAAAAATCATAATCTAAAGGAAACGCATTTTTAAAATCATACCAAGGCTTTTCGAAACGCACTAAGATTTCTGGAATTAGGAATGCAAAGACAATTTGAAAAAATAATACAGAGGTAGTTCTTAAAATTTGGTATTTATTATTACGATATTTAACATACATTCTAACTGCCATAACTGTCATAACAGTGCAGTATAAAAAACCATATAAGAACCACTGGCTTGCCGGATTACCACTTATAGATGCACTAATTGGGTCTACTAAAAACACCCAGTTTACAATGAGGTCTGGATAAAAATAAAGTAAGATATAAAAAGTAACTAAAAAGACAAATGCAAACCAACCAATCCAACCTCGATTAGTGGCTGCGTCTAAAAAGATTCCATCATTTTTTATTCCCGGTTTCCCTAAAAGCACAACATCAGGTACAATAAATAATAAGGCTCCAATAATGCCAAGACCAAATGTTAAAAACCACATAAGGGTTGTGTTTTCAGATGCCCAGCCTTTTCCTGCTTTTTTAGCAAGTATAAAACTTAAACTATGTGGTTTGCCACCTATTTTATATTGGTATTGTTTACCTTTCTCTTTCCAGTTTTTTTCTTTATTATATTTTTGGATAAGATTGTCATAATAAAGGTTCGAAGATTCGTATGCTTTTACAACACGTTTTGAGAATTGAAAAATATTTAAATCTTCTGACGTTACAATGGCTTCCTCTAAACTACTTTTTATAACCGTACTCTTATAATTCTTTTCTTTTATGAAAGTATCTAAATCTGACTGATTTAAACTGAAAGAACCTGTAAAAATTGTACCCACAAAAATAGTTAACCCTAATAGAAAAATTATTAAACCTGATTGTTTTATTACTTTCATACTCTATGCTTTGCTAAAAATGCGTTTCCAGCTTTTCTTTTTTGTTTGAATGCTAGTATTATTTTCTTTATTAAATTTTTCGACAATTTCAGATTCATATAATTTATAAAACTCAGGGTCAAAATTAGCATCTGCTAAATGTTCTAACACGTGATCTATTGTTTGATTTTCTGTTAGCCACTTGTTGAAAATATCGTGGCGCATTCTTATTCCAAATGTATTTATTCCTAAAAACTGGTTTGTATTTTTATCAAAGGAAATGGTAATGCATTTTTGTTCTTTTGGATGTTGCCACTGAAAATAAGTTTCGTTTTCTTTTTTACCTATTTCACTAAAAACCCAACCATATGTTTGGTATTCAATATCTAGAAATTTCGCAGAATTAAACCAATGTCCTGGTTTGTATTCGGTTTTATTGCCGCAAATAGTTTGTGCTAAGGTTTCTCCCATCATCCGTCCAGTATACCAAACAGCCTCTATGTTTCTTCGCTGTCCAATTGCCTTATGTTGTTCTGCACAATCCCCAATAGCATAAATATCTTTAATGTTTGTTTCTAAAAATCGGTTCACTTTTACGCCTCTTCCTAGTTCTATTTTAGACTCTTTCAGGAAATCAATATTTGGCGTAACCCCGGCCGTTAAACCAACCACATTACAGAAAATTTCTTCACCTGTTTCTTCAATAATAACAGATTTTACACGTCCGTTTTCATCAGATTTAATCTCTTTTAAATTTGTGTTAAGACGCAAATCTATATGGTGCTCTTTAATGTGGTTATTTATCATTTCAGATTCTTGTGCCGGTAAAACTCCATTCCAAAAGCTGTCTTCCCGTACTAAAAAAGTAACAGGAATTTTTCTACTTCTTAACATTTCTGCCAACTCGATCCCTATCAAACCACCACCGACAATTACAGCGCTATTGCACGCTTTATTATCTGGCGCATACTTTTCTAATTTTTCTAAATCTTGTTTATGATACATGCCCATAACTCCATCTAAATCTTGTCCAGGCCAGCCAAATTTATTAGGTTTAGAACCTGTTGCAATAATTAGTTTATCAAAAGAAAGTATTTCTCCATTTCTAAATTCTAGCTTTTTTTTATGAGGATGTATATTACTAACAAAACCCTGTTTTAATAGGATGTTGTTCTTCTCCCAAAACCAGTTTTCATAAGGTTGGGTATGCTCAAATTTCATGTGTCCCATGTAAACATACATAAGTGCGGTTCTAGAGAAAAAATATTTTGATTCCGCAGAGACGATAGTTATTTTTTTATTGGAATTCTTTCTAATATGCCTTGCAGCAGTTACTCCTGAGATTCCGTTACCAATAATTACAATATGTTCCATGGTCTAACTTGTTCCTATTATGTCGTTGGTCAAGTTAAGAACTTAATTGGGAATCTCTAATTTATTTAAATTTAGAATCATTATAAATAATTCTTAAATGGCTCTCTTCTGAATATATCATAAAAAGGAGAAAATAGCTTTCTTATATTTTGAAGTCTAACGCGGTATATTTTAACAAAAAGAACTATTTTTATACACATTTATGAAGATAATTAAATTCTTTTTTTTAATAATAACTGCGCTAACTTTTTCATGTAAAAGTCAGACAAAAAAAGTCAATGGAGTTAGTTTTGTAGCCTCTAGAGATTCTATTAGTAAACGACATATAAATCCAGTATTAAAGTCTCAAAGTAATTTTGTAGCGCTAATGCCTTACGGTTTTATAAAAGAATTAGCAACACCTGAAATAAAATACAATACAGACAGACAGTGGTTTGGAGAAACTATAAATGGTTTGTTGCAATACGTAAAAATTTTTCAGAAAGAGAAAATAGGTATTATGGTGAAACCACATATCTGGGTTTGGAAAGGTGAGTTTACAGGAAATATAAAAATGAGTTCTGAAGAAAAATGGAAAATTCTAGAAACATCATACAGTCAATATATCTTAGCCTATGCAAAAGCTGCAGAAGAACTAAATGCAGCTCTATTTTGTATTGGTACAGAATTAGAACAATTTGTTACAAATAGGCCTAAATATTGGCGAAAATTAATTTCAGAAATTAGAAAAGTATATAAAGGAAAGCTAACCTACGCCGCAAATTGGGATGAGTATCATCTGCATGAATTCTGGAATGATTTAGATTTTATAGGTATCGATGCTTATTTTCCTTTAAGTGAAAAAAAGTCACCTACAGTGGCAGATTATGAGCTAGGTTGGAAATCTCACAAAGCCGCAATTTTAAAAGTTCAACAACAGTTTAATAAACCTGTTTTGTTTACAGAATTTGGTTACAGAAGTGTGGATTTTAATGGCAAAAAACCATGGGATTCTAAACGCTTAAAAGGTGCTGTAAATTTAGAAGCTCAAGCAAACGCCTTGCAAGCAATACATAATCAATTTTGGAAAGAAGAATGGTTTGCTGGTGGTTTTATTTGGAAATGGTTTCATAGCCATGACGAGGTTGGTGGAAAAAAAAACAATAGATTTACACCTCAAAATAAACCGGCAGAAGAATTAATTAGAAAATTATATGGACTTTAAAAAAATAGTATTCTTTCTTACTTGTATTTCAATTTTCTCTTGTTCACGAGATACAGATATATCTGTAGCTAGAAATTTACAAGAATATATGAATGAAAATTTAAACGTTGAAGAAAATGCAGTTTTTGCCTGTGCAGCAAATGCAGCGTCCAATACTAGTTTAACATACGTTTTCTATTATCCTGAAGTAGGTGCTTCAGATATAAGATATTATGAACTTACAGACGCTTCTTTAGATAAAGATAATTTTATAAATTATAGAAGAGAAAGTCTAGAAAGTGAAACAACTTTTGGTAATAAATTAGGTCGTTTCTCTAGATCTGGGGGCTCAGAGAACTGGTGTTTAGTAACCTATAAGATTAATGGAATATTACGAATTTCTGATCCTATTAAATTAAATAACACTACCAAATCCACTGTATACTCTAATGATGTTCTTATAAACTATAAAACAACTCTAGAACCTAATTTTACTTGGGAAGACGCTTTAACAAATGAAAGTGTTAATTATTTTCAAATACTTACAGACGAAGCAAAAGATTTTATTTCAGGTACATATACAGAGGATACATTCTTTCAATATTATGACGAAACAAACGTTACTTTAAATATAAACGATACAACTCCGTCAGAATTGGTAGCAGACGAAATCTATAATTTTACAACTTTCGGTATTGGTGCAGATAATTGGGTAAATATTATAATAGAAGAGCAGTTTATTCCTTTAAATTTAGAGGAATATATAGCTTTAAATCCTGAAAAGGAAATAGACACTTTATTAGCTTTTGCAGGAAATGCAAATGGTAATAAACAAGAAACATACATCTACTTTTATCCTATTGAGGGTGCATATGATTACCGATATTATGAAACTGAAAACGCTATGGCAGATCCCACAATATTAGCAAATTACAAAAGAAGAGATCTTGCGCACATAGCACAGTTTGGGGGTAAATTAAGACGTTTTTCAAATACTTCTTCAGATGAGTTGTGGTGCCTGGTAACCTACCTTGCCGAGGGTAAATTACATATATCACCGGCAATAAAAACAAAAAATCTAATAAGAACTACAGTTTGGTCGGCGGATATTGATCCTACATATCCAGAAGTTTTAAAACCAGTTTTTACTTGGTCAGATACTAGTTTTGCTGAAAGTGAACAATATTTTCAAGTTTTTACACAAAATGATGATGTTTTTCTTTCGGGAACTTTTACTACTGAAACTACATTTCAATATTATAATGAAACTAATGTAGTTCGGAAAATTCATACAGATACACCACCTAGTTTAGTTATAGATGATACGTATAAATTTTATTTATACGGTTTAAGTGAAGATAATTGGGTTAATTTAGTAATTCAGAAATCATTTATAGCAGAGTAAATATGAAAGTATTTGTAGCAAAATCAGCTTCTTAATATTTGAGAAAAATTATGACGAAAAGAACATTTGTAATTGGGGACATTCACGGAGGTTTAAAAGCATTACTTCAAGTTTTAAATAAGTTAGAAGTAAAAGAAGAAGATACGCTAATTTTTGTGGGAGATTATGTGGACGGTTGGAGTGAAGCTGCACAAGTAATTCAGTTTTTAATTGAGTTGGCAGAGAAAGTAAATTGTATTTTTATCAAAGGGAATCATGATGTTTGGTGCGAGAATTGGTTAAAAACAACTATTGTAAAGCCTTTGTGGTATATGCATGGGGGAAAGGAAACCATGGATAGTTATGATGCTTTTTCAGAGGAAGATAAAAAGGAGCATTTAAGTTTTTTTGAAAATATGCCATTGTACCATTTAGATGAGGAGAATAGATTGTTTTTACATGCTGGTTTTACTTCGGTTCATGGAGTGGAAAAAGAAATTTTTACAGAAAACTTTTACCTCGACAGAACTTTGTGGGAATTGGCATTGGCAATGAATAAAAATATGGATAAAGATGCTATTCATTTTCCAAAAAGATTACAACATTATAGTGAAATTTATATTGGGCATACACCAACAACTAATTTTGGAGAAACCAAGCCTATGAATGCATTTAATGTTTGGAATATAGACACAGGTGCCGCATTCAAGGGTAAAGTTACAGGTATTAATATTGATACAAAAAGATATTTTCAAAGTGATAATTTACCAGATTTATACCCAAATGAGAAGGGTAGAAATAAGTAATTTGTTTTTCTTGCAGTAGAAATTGGTATTTAAATTACCTTAATAACTCCTTTAAACAAGGCAATCATCTTAGGTTCTGCTTTCCCAGCAATGGCAATAATTTCTGATATATTTACAGGTTGCAAGTTTTTAGGGTCGCATTCATCCGTTAAAACAGAAATAGCGGCACATGGCAGATTAAGTTGTTTTGCAACAATTACTTCTGGCACAGTACTCATGCCAACAGCATCTGTTTCTAAAATTTGTAACATTCTGTACTCTGCTCTTGTCTCTAATTGTGGACCTAAAACACTTGTATACGTTCCTTGATGCAATAAAATATTCTGAGCTTTCGCAATAGCAATAATCTTTGTATTTAATGCTGCTGAATAGGGTGCTAGCATATCTGCAAAAATATTCCCAAAATTATTTGCTCCTTGAAACGCTAAAGGAGAACTTCCTTGTAAATTAATATGATCTTCAATTAGCATTAAATCTCCTTTTTTATAATTTAGGTTTATGGCGCCTGCAGCATTCGAAATTAGTAAGTTTTTAATACCTAAACCTTGCATTGCTCTAATCCCATAGGTAACTTCCCAAGGATTGTAGCCTTCATATAAGTGAAAACGACCTGCCATTACGATTACCTTTTTGCCTGATAAAGAACCATAAATTAATTTTCCAGAATGAAACTCTACAGTTGCTAATGGAAAATTTGGAATGTCTGAATATGCAATTTCTTTTTCTATTGAAATTTCAGCAATCAGTTTTCCCAATCCAGTTCCTAAAACAATACCTATCTCAGGACTTGCAATTCCGTTTAACTTTAAAAAATCAATGGTTTCTTTTAATTGTTGTTTTTTCATTACTACTAAATTTATCTACCTGGATTAAAAGGAATATCCATTATTTTAAAAATGTTTGAAAAGCAGGATGGTGTTCAATATCTTCAAAAACGTCTACGTCATTCAATTCCCCCAACAAAAATACCTTTTTATCTTTTAATTCTTCTAAAGTATTCTTTCTAACCGTTTCTGTACCCCAATTTTTATTTTTAAATACCTTTTCTTCAAGTGAATTCATTCCCAATAAGTAATAGCCACCATCTTCTGCTGGCCCAATTACAACTTCATTATCCTTTAATGCTATAAAAGCATTTTCGATAGTTTCGGCGGTTAAGTCATAAAGGTCACTTCCTATGATCATTACTTTTTCATAACCCGCTTTAAATCCGTTTTTAAAGGCATGTAACATTCGAATGCCTAAATCTTCTCCAACTTGTTGGTGTTTTTGAAAGTTATTTGCATCCCAAATGTCATTTTCTCTAACTTTAACCGAATAGTAAACGGCTTTATCGGCAGATACCTGAACAGCAATATCTCGCGTTCTTTCTAATAAAAAAGTATAAATTTTCAATGCAATTGCATTGCCAACAGTTTTTGCCAAACGTGTTTTTACTTTTCCTAATTCTGGATTTCGAGTAAATACTATTAATAGATTTTTAGACATATACTTTCTCTATTTTTGTTAACAGCACCCACCACCATCATAATGAAAAGTAGACTCAGAAAAGAAGATATCGTCTCTTCCTAAAGCTTGCAAAGCAGCTGTTGTTTTGTCACAAATAGCTAAAGGCTGGTTTTTTAATAAAATATGTCCTAGTCCATCATCAAAATAATCTTCCTCTCCGAAATAAATAGCAGCTCTTCCTGTAAAAATGCAAGGGCCATCTGCAGGCATTGGATCTTTAATTGCAGCAACTTCTATAGATTCTATATAAATTAGTGTATCTGTTGGGTAATTCTTAGGATCTAAAATTCTGTAGGGTTTTCTCGCTCTTATTTCAATGGTTCCAAAGCCGGCATCAGTGAGTGCTTTTACATAATCGGCAATAGATAGACTTCCACTTAAACACAAGGCACGCAGACGTTCGTCATTTCTTAACTCATCGTTCATTGGTTGTTCACAAGTAGGATCACTCATTACTAATTTGCCATGAGGTTTTAATACTCGGTACATTTCTTCAATAGCCTTTTTTAAATCGTCAGACTTAAAGATATTGAATAAGCAATTCTGTGCGGCAACATCGATAGAGTTGTCTTCTACAGGTAAATTCATAGCGTCTCCTTTGCGTAAATCAACAAAGTTGCTTTGAAACCAATCGTTCTGTTCTTCGGCAATTTTAAAGTTTTTACGAGAAGCTTCTAACATTTCGTCTACAACATCTAAACCAATGACACCTCCTTTGCTTCTGTTGAAATAGGCAAATTGTAATAATTCCATACCACCTCCAACACCAACATATAGCATTTTAGGATTATTGGTTAAATCTCTTGCATGCACGGTAGAACCACAACCATAATTCATTTCTTGCATGATTCTTGGAATTTTTAATCCTGGCAATTCCCAAATAGGATTGGTAGTGCAGCACAAACCAACATCCGGAGTTAAAGCTGCTTCTTTGTATACGTTATGTGTAGTTTCTAAATAACTCATATTTTTGTTTTTATTTTTTGACAATGGGATTAAAACCCTTGTTTATTAGGCTACAACTCCTTGGCAACTACTTCCAGCGCCAGCGGTGCAACCATAACAATGTTGATTGATGATAATATTTCTATCCTGCAATAACGTTTCATTATAGTCAGAGATATGTTTTACTTTACTAGCTACTTTTAGATTTAACATTTGATTAAAATCACAATCATACAACCAACCTTCCCAACTTATAGAAATGGTATTTGTACACATTACGTTTTCTACAGCAGCTGGATTGTAGGCGTCTAACAGCGAATGCATGTAGTCTTCATAATTATCTGATGCAATTAAAAAGTCTAAAAAACGACTAATTGGTAAATTTGTAATTGCAAAAAGACTATGAAAATTAATATCAAAGTCATTTTTTAATGCTTTTTTGAAATCATTTTCTAGAGCTTGCTGATCTCCAGGTAAAAAGGCACCAGAAGGATTATAGACTAAATCTAATTTTAAATTTGAGCCTTCTAAACCATAACCAACAGTGTTTAATTCTTGTAAAGCTTTTATGGATTTATCAAAAACACCATCTCCGCGTTGCTTATCGGTTTTTCCGCGCGTCCAATGGGGCATTGAGGAAACTACGTGAACTCCGTGTTTTTTAAAGAACTCTGGTAAATCGTGGTATTTTTTATTTGCGCGAATAATTGTGAGATTAGAGCGTACAATAAAATCTCTTATACCTGCTTTTGCAGCTTCTTCTACAAACCATCTAAAATTAGGATTCATTTCGGGAGCTCCCCCAGTTAAATCTAAGGTATGTGCTTCTGTTTTTTTTATAACTTCCAAACACTGTTCCATAGTTTCCTTAGTCATTATTTCTTTGCGATCAGGACCTGCATCTACGTGGCAATGCGAACAAACTTGATTACACATATACCCTAAGTTTATTTGTAAAATCTCTAACTTCTTTGGGCGTAAAGGGAACTGGTTGGTCTCCTTAATTTTTGCAGCAAACGTTGGTAATTCTCCAGTAGCAAAAATGCCACTAGAAAGAATTTCCATTTGACGTGCTGTATTTGCAATGTCGTTATTTCTTGCTTTTAATGATTTTTTCATGCTGAATTTGCTGGCACTGAATTTATTTCAGTATTTCAGTATTTTTTTTAGGGATTTCTAACTTTATTTTAACGTTTTGCTTTTTTACCACTTAAAGGAACTCATTTTTTTAAGTTAATTTTTCACTAAGTTCGAAGAAGTACTTCTAAATATGATATTTCTAGTAATTTCAGATTTAGTAGTTTCTGAAATTACTAGAAATAGATGCTCGCTTTCGAAAGGATATGTGCTGCATACAAAATTGCTAAAAAGCTATTTTGGTTTTCTGCTTACATTTCTAGCTTATCTACTTTATTCATCATTTGAACTCCATGAACCAATGTTGCACCACTTTTAATAGCTGCACCTACATGTATTGCTTCCATCATTTGTTCTTTGGTAACGCCGCGTTGCAGACTGTCCTTTGTATAGGCATCTATGCAATATGGACATTGTTCTGTATGTGCAACAGCTAAAGCTATTAAAGATTTTTCACGAGCAGTTAAAGCTCCTTCTTCAAAAACTTTACCGTAATAATCGAAGAATTTGTTACCTAATTCTTCACTCCACTCTGTTATTTTTCCGAATTTTCTTAAATCTCCAGAATCGTAATATGGTTTAGACATTTTAAATATTTTAGCTATGATGTAATGAATGTGAAAGATAATAATTTATTTTCCGTTCAAACTCTAATCGTATTTCAATTATGAAGTTACATCCAAGGAAAAAAATGCTACTTTAATAGATTTCTTAAATAAGTATTCTAAAACTAGAATTTTTTTCCTTGGATGTAACTTGAAATTTTTAGACGGTTTTTTTACAGTTTGATTACAATAAATAGTTTTAATTTATTTTGAATTTGATATGTACTAATGACTAATTGATTATTTTCGCAGCTTATAGTAAAATGATTCAACTAAATAACTACCAAATAGAACATAAATGAAAGCATATATTTTTCCTGGTCAAGGAGCGCAATTTACAGGAATGGGTTTAGATTTATACGAGAAATCTTCATTAGCGCAAAAATACTTTGAAAAAGCAAATGATATTTTAGGTTTTTCTATTACAGATATTATGTTCGAAGGAACTGCAGAACAGTTAAAAGAAACAAAAGTTACACAGCCTGCAATTTTTTTGCATTCAGTTATTTTAGCAAAGGTTTTAGGTGATGGCTTTAAACCAGAAATGGTAGCAGGACATTCTTTAGGTGAATTGTCTGCATTGGTTACAAATGGAGTTTTAACTTTTGAAGACGGACTAAAATTAGTTTCTAAACGTGCTTTGGCAATGCAAAAAGCTTGCGAAATTGCACCTTCTACTATGGCTGCTGTTTTAGGTCTTGAAGATGCAATTGTTGAAGACACCTGTTCGGAAATAAAGGGTGTAGTAGTTGCGGCGAATTACAATTGTCCAGGACAATTGGTGATTTCTGGTGAAATTTCTGCGGTTGAAAAAGCATGCAAAGTATTAAGTGAAAAAGGAGCAAGAAGAGCCTTGTTATTGCCAGTTGGTGGAGCATTCCACTCACCAATGATGGAGCCAGCAAGAGCCGAGTTAGCGGCTGCTATTGAAGCAACAACGTTTAGTAATCCTACTTGTCCAGTGTATCAAAATGTCTCAGCATCTGCGGTTACATCTCCTAGTGAGATTAAGAAAAATTTAATGATTCAGTTAACTGCTCCTGTAAGGTGGACGCAGTCCATACAAGCAATGATTGCTGATGGTGGAACTGAATTTATAGAAGTTGGACCGGGTAAAGTATTGCAAGGGTTAATGCGTAAAATAGATAGAGGTGTTGCTGCTAGTGGGGCAGTTTTTGTTTAGTAACTTGAAACTAGATGTATATTTAAAGCCCCAATCTCAAATTTGAAATTGGGACTTTTAAAAACTCAAAACCTTATGAATTCATAAGAATCAGTTCTTTGTTCTTGTTGCTCACAGCGAAGCAATCTTAGTTCTTTATTTCCTCTTGTCTTTTATTTAATAAAATTGGTATTCCGTATCCCAATTCTTTCATTCTTTCTAGTTGTGTTTCTGCATCACCAACAACCAGCCAAATCATTTTATTAGGATTTATGTATTTATTAGCTAATGCTGTAATGCGTTTTTTTGTCATGTTGTTCACCACGTTCTCTCTATCTTTTACATACGTTGCTTTTAAGTCATAATTACTAATATTCGACAACATTCTTAATTTTGCGCCAGGAGTTTCAAAGGCCCTTGCATTACTTTTAATTAAGAAACTTTTAGTAGTTTCTAAATCTTTATCAGAAAAAGTAGTTGGATATTCTTTTAGTATTTTTTGAACCGCTTGTGCAGATTCTAGCGTTACATTAGAACGAACTCCACTAGAAATTGTAAAAGTTCCTTTTGCTTTTGTGCCAGAAAAACCAGATCGAATACCATATGTATACCCTTTTCCTTCTCTTAATTCTTGTGTTAAGCGAGAGGCAAATCCGCCACCACCAAGAATATAGTTCATTACTGTAGCGGCATAAAAATCTTCATCTGTTGCAGCCAAAGCAGGTGCACCAAATTGTAAAATAGATTGTTTTGCATTCGGAATGTCGTAAAAATATACGGTGGGTTTTGTGGGTGCTTCAATTGTTTTATATTCAGGAATTACAACTTTTTTTGCTTTCCAGTTTGTGTTTAAGCTTGTTAATGAGGTTGTTAGTTGCTCTTTAGAAATAGCTCCAACAACCAGCATTTTCGATACAGTAGGAGATATGTAGTTGTTGTAATAGGTTTTAACATCTTCTAAAGTGATCACTTCAACAGAGGTTATGCTACCTAAAATATTTTTAGACAGTATATTTTCTTTGCCGTAAATTAATTCATTGTATGCATTTCTTGCGACTGCATTTGGGTTTGCTTCTTGCTGACGCAAACTAGCAATGGTTGCTTTTTTTAGCAGGTCGAATTCTTTTTTATCAAAACGAGGTTCTAACAACATTTCTTGTGCTAAAGCCAATGTTTTTTTATAGTTTTTAGCTAAGGTTGTTCCAGAGATGGTAATACTTTCTTTGTCCGAATAGCTATAGATTGAAGCACCTAATTCTTGAATTACTTCTTCTAATTCTTTAACGGTTTTATTCTGAGTTCCTTTATTTAATAAATTTGCAGTTAAGTTAGCAACGCCTAATTTATCCATAGACTCTAATAATTGGCCGCCATCTATGGTAAAGTTAAAACGGACTAATGGCACTTCATTATTCTCAATTCCGTAGATTTTTAAACCATTTTCTAAGGTGCTTTCATATACTTTTGGGACTGCTAAAGTAGGAGTTTCGCCATATTTTGGAGCAATACTTCTGTCAAATGAGGAAGGCGTTTTTTTATAGGTAGCTGCAATTTTAGAATCAAAACTCGCTTCTGCACCATTTACAATTTTCTCTTCTACAACGTTTGCTAGGAGAGCACCTTTCAATGCTAAATCTGCACTGTTTTTAGGTACAAAACTAGTAGCTATGTAATTTTTGTCTTTAATGTAGGTATTGTAAACACGTATTACATCTGCTGTAGTAACGGCTAAAGTTCTTTTAATGTCTTCGGTTACATAACCAGGATCTCCTAAATAGGTGTTGTAAGATGCTAAATTGGTTCCTTTACCGATAACACTAGATAAACTGCTATAAAACTGCGTTTCTTGGCCTGCTTTAATTCTATTTAAATCTTTTTCTGAAATTCCTTTAGCTTCAAAATTTGAAAATCCTTTTTCAATTCCTGCTTTTACCGCGTCTAATTTTTTGCCATTAAAAGCTCTCACATAAATTTGTACCTCTCCTGCCAATTCCGAATTGCTGTTGTACATGCCCGTGTAAGAAGTTAGTTTTAAATCATCTACTAAAACCTTATTTAAAGGGGCAGATTTTCCAGTTGTTAAGTATTCAGACAGCACACCTAATGCATAAGCATCTGGATGATATGCTTCAACTGTGGGCCACACCATCGTTAATTGTGGCACTCTTGCAAAATTATCTTCATAATACAAGAATTTTGTTTCTTTTACAAAACCAGGTCTTTTTTCTAGTGGGGTAATTTCTTTTGCTCCTTTCGGAATTTCATCAAAATAGGTGTGTACCCATTTAGTTGCTTGTTCAATATCAAGGTCTCCAGATAAAACTAAAGTAGCATTGTTAGGGACATACCATTTTTTGTAAAAGTTTTTTACATCTTGTAAAGTGGCATTTTGCAAATCTTCCAAAGAACCAATTACTTGCCAATTGTATGGATGGTCTTTAGGGTACAGGTTTTTACCAATTACATATTGGTTGTGGCCATAAGGCCTGTTGTCTACGCCTTGCCTCTTTTCATTTTTAACAACTTGTTTTTCTTTTGCTAAAACAGGTGCTGTTACCGTGTTTATAAAGTATCCTAATTTATCTGCCTCCGCCCAGATCATCTTTTCTAACGCATCTTTTGGCACTGTCTGCAGGTAGTTTGTTCGGTCTCTAGAGGTGGAGCCATTTGCACCTGAGCCACCAATTTTTGCACTCATTTTATCTAAGCCACCTTTTCCTAAATTTTCTGATTCTAAGAATAACAAATGTTCAAATAAATGAGCAAAACCTGTTCTACCTTCAATTTCTCTAGCAGAGCCTACATGTACCATTAATTCTACTGCAACTATTGGGTCAGACTTATCTACATGAAAAATAACATCTAGTCCGTTAGCTAATTCAATTTTTTTATAATTGATGCTTAATTCTGGTGTTTTTTCTTCGGAAGAAGTGTTGCAAGCAATAAAACTTATAATTGCTAAAAAAGCAATGCATATTTTTTTCATTTTAGTTTCATTTTTAAGAATTTAAAATTACTAAAATGAACATAAAAAAGTAGGGTGTACTTTGTTAAATATTAACTAAAAAATAATCCCAAACTTGCGTTTGGGATTTTATATTCTATTTTGCTAAAACACAGTCTTCGCAATCTTTAATTTCACCATAATACGTTTTTCTGTATTTATGTATTGTGTTTAAAGGGATAATGTTTAGTAATGTTTTTTTAATGTAAGTAACATTGGTATGTAGTCTTCCCATTTTGTGTGTGTAGCGTTTTTCTAAACGGGTTTTTCTTCTAATTTTTATCAAGTTCATTGGTTTCAGTTATCATTAATAATTATGCTACAAAGTTAAGAGCTATATAACAGATGGCATCCTTAATACTGTTAAAACCATGAAAAAGAACTTCGAAATAGCAATTTGAAAGTTATGTGGTACAATTGTTAACAATCTAATAACTACGAACGTTTTTCATTATCATATAAAAACCTAAAAACGGTCAAAAATCGAATAAAAATGAAAAAATCACTCAAAATTGACTAAAAAAAGGTCAAAAAGGAGTGATTTCTTCTTAAAATGAATTTTTTAAAATTCAGAAAATTATTTTTATTGGCGCTGTTGCCACTTCCAAGCAGAAGCCAAACCTTCATCTAATGATTTTTCTGTTTTCCAGTTTAGTTCTTTATTTGCTTTTGTTGTATTGGCATATGCAGATGTAATATCTCCCTCTCTTCTACCAACAATTTTGTAATTTAAGGGCTGTCCAGACGCTTTTTCAAAAGCCTTTATAACTTCTAAAACAGAACTTCCTTTTCCGGAGCCCACATTAAAAAATTCAAAATTTTGTTTGTTTGTTTTATTAATTAACCTTTTTAAAGCGGCAATATGCGCTTTTGCTAAATCTACTACATGAATATAGTCTCTAACAGCGGTTCCGTCTATTGTTGGGTAATCATCACCAAAGACAGACAGTTCCTTTCTAATTCCTGCTGCAGTCTGTGTTACAAAAGGAATTAAATTTTGGGGAACACCTATAGGTAATTCTCCAATTTTTACACTTTCATGCGCCCCGATAGGATTAAAATATCTTAATGCAATTGCATTTAATTGATGCGCTTTGCAAGTTTCTTGAATGATTTCTTCACCAATTTGTTTCGTGTTTCCGTATGTAGATTCTGCTTTTTTAACAGGTGCATTTTCTGTAATTGGCAGTTCATCTGCTTGCCCGTAAACAGTACAGGAAGAAGAAAATATAAAATTATCTAAGTTACGATCTCTCATTTCTTGCAATATGTATACTAAGCTTCCGATGTTGTTTTCATAATAATCTAAAGGGTTTTGGACACTTTCGCCAACTGCTTTAAAAGCTGCAAAATGAATTATACCGTCTACCTTAAGGTTTTTAAAGAACGTTTTTACATCCTTTTTAATTCGCAAATCAATCTGATAAAAAGTAGGTCTAGTTCCCGTAATTTCTGTAATACTGTCTAAAACTTTTAAAGTTGTGTTCGATAAATCGTCAACAATAACAACTTCAAAACCTTCGTTTTGCAACTCTACAACTGTGTGAGAGCCAATAAAACCTAATCCACCAGTTACAAGTATTCTTTTCATTTTTTTATTTTACAAAGTTATTGATTGTACTTGTAATAAATTCTAATTGTTCGTTGTCTAATTCTGTATGCATTGGTAAAGAGATTACCGTTTTTATCAAATGGTTTGTTACAGGAAAATCACTTTCTTTATAACGTGTATCTTTATATGCTTTTTGAGCATGCAACGCAACAGGATAATAAATAGCATTAGGTACTCCTTCTGCCAATAAATGTTTATGTAGTTCGTCTCTTTGTCCGTTCGTGATTTGTAAAGTGTATTGATGAAAAACATGACAATCGCAAACATCACAAATTTCACCACAATTAATGGTTGCGTTTGATTTAGCAGTTGGTGTAATAATATTAGTATTGCTAGCAAATGCTTTGTTGTAAAAACGAGCAGCATTTCTTCTGGCATCACAATAGGCATCTAAATTTGGTAATTTTGCTTGTAAAACTCCTGCTTGTATTGCATCTAGTCTCGAGTTTACACCTACAACATCGTGATAATAACGGGTATACATTCCATGATTTACAATTCCTCTAATGATATGTGCTAGTGCATCATCATTTGTAAAAATTGCGCCACCATCTCCATAACAACCTAGGTTTTTAGAGGGAAAAAAAGAAGTTGTACCCACATTACCAATGGTTCCTGCTTTTTGTTTTTTACCATTTTTAAACGTATAACTTGCCCCAATTGCTTGCGCATTGTCCTCAATTACAAATAAGTTATGTTCTTTGGCAACCTCCATAACAGCATCCATGTTTGCCACTTGTCCGAATAAATGAACAGGAACAATCGCTTTTGTTTTTGGTGTAATTGCTTTCTTTAATGATTCAATATTTAAATTAAAAGTATCTGCTTCTACATCTACCAAAACAGGAGTTAATTTTAATAAAGCAATAACTTCTGCTGTGGCAGCAAATGTAAAATCTGCGGTAATCACTTCATCACCTTGTTCTAGGCCCAGACCCATCATTGCTATTTGTAATGCATCTGTACCATTTGCACAAGGAATTACATGCTTTACATCTAAATATTTTTCTAAGTCTGCTTGAAATTCATGAACTAAAGGTCCATTTATATATGCAGATGTATCTAGAACTTGGGTGATAGATTTATTTACAGCATCCTTAATTTTTGCGTATTGACCCTGAAGGTCTACCATTTGAATTTTTCTCATAAAAGTGTAATTTAATAAGGATATCAAAAATACAAATTAAATCTATTACCTTTGAGATTATCAAACAGATTTACATGAAAATTATTAAAAAAATCCTTATATTTTTAGTTGTTCTTATTCTATTTATAGCTTCTGCTGGCTGGCTGTATTCAAAAACATTACATCCTGTTTACAATGGTGAAATTAAAATTAAAAACACTACAGAAGATGTTACCATTTATTTTGATGAAATAGGGGTTCCGCATATCAATGCAAAAAACCAGAGAGACGCTTATATTGCATTGGGTTATGTGCATGCGCAAGACAGATTGTGGCAAATGGAGTTGACGAGAAGAATTGCAGCAGGTAGATTGTCTGAGATTTTTGGTAAAAAACTTTTAAAAGTAGATCGATTTTTTAGTGGATTAGGTATCGAAGAAGCAGCAGACAAAACAATTGAAAATTTAGATAAAACAGCACAACCTTATCTATTAACTGAGGCATATTTAGAAGGTGTAAATCAATTTATTAAAAATGGAAATGCGCCCTTGGAGTTTATTTTGCTTGGTTTGGATATAGAAGAATATGATATAAAAGATGTTTACAACGTTTTTGGTTACATGTCCTTCAGCTTTGCTGTAGCTCATAAAACTGATCCTTTATTAACAGAAATTAAAGAAAAATTAGGTACTTCCTATTTAAATGAATTATTGAGTGCTTCAGGTGAAAACTTAACGATTAATAAAACAAGTATTCCTAAAGAAATTAATGCAACACTATCTAGAACCGTTGCAGATATTATGAATAATTTACCAGTTTCTCCTTTTATTGGAAGCAACTCATGGGTAATTGCACCAGAGAAAACAAAGAACGGAAAAGTAATTTTTGCAAATGACCCTCACATTGCATTTTCTCAACCATCTGTTTGGTATCAAAATCATATAAAAACACCAGATTTTGAAATTTACGGATTTAATATTGCACTAATGCCATTCCCGTTATTAGGACATAATAAAGAATATGCATATGGTTTGACAATGTTGGCGAATGACGATTTAAATTTTTATGTAGAAAAAAATAATCCAGAAAATGAACTAGAATATAAAACTCCTAACGGATTTGAAGAATATAAAGTTTTAGAAAAGACCATTCGTATTAAAGACGAGCCGGATACTACTTTTTTTGTAAAAGTTAGTAAACATGGCCCAATAATGAATGGTTTAATTGAACATGTAATTGATGAAAGGCCTATTGCAATGAGTTGGATTTATACACAATTACCAAATGAAATGCTAAGTGTTGCTCATGGAATTTCTCATGCCAATTCTTTGAGTAAATTTAAGAAATCTGTAGCTAAAATTCATGCTCCTGGTTTAAATGTGATGTATGGAGACGCAAAAGATAATATTGCTTGGTTTTCGTCAGCTACACTCTATCAATTAAGAGATAGCGTCTCTTCTAAAACGTATTTAGATGGTGCCTCTGGAGCCGATGAAATTTTAGAATATTTACCTTTTGAAGAAAATCCACAAGCGATAAATCCAAATTGGAAGTACGTATATTCAGCAAATAGCCAGCCAGATTCTGTCAGGGGTAAATTATATCCAGGATATTATCAGCCGCAGGACAGAGCAAAAAGAATTGTAGCGTTATTAGAAGAAAAAAATGATTTCACAAAAGAAGATGTTACTGCCATGACATATGATGTAAAATCTTCTACAGTTTCAGATATTTCTAAAACTTTATTGAAAAATATAGATCAGAACTCACTTACAACGGCAGAAAAGAGAGTGTTTTCTATTTTAGAAAATTGGGATGGAAATTATTTAAAATCGTCAGTTGGTCCAACAATTTACAACCGTTTTTTATATATTTTTTTAAAGGCTACATATGCCGATGAATTGGGTATTGGTTTTGAGTTGTTTGTAAATTCTCAATTGCAAGATCAAGTAGTTCCGGCACAAATTAGAAGAGTGAACTCTGTTTGGTGGGATAATATTAGAACCAAAGATATTCTTGAATCAAGAACAGATATCATACGAGCTTCCTTTAAAGAAACTACTACTTTTTTACAAAATCAATTAGGTGAGAATATAGAAAAATGGACTTGGGATCGTGTAATTTCTGTAGAATATGAGCATGCAATGGGGAAAGCAGGAAGAGTTTTGCGTGCATTATTTAATGTAGGTCCTTTTGAAACCATTGGAGGCAACGAAGTGATTAACAATCAAATTTTTAAATTAGATAGTACGGGGTATTATAAGGTAACTGCAGGTCCTTCTACGAGAAGAGTTATTGATTTTTCTGATATAGAAAATAGCGCAGCTATTATACCAACTGGGCAATCTGGTAATGTTTTTAGTCCTTTTTATAAAGATCAAACGCAACACTTTTTAAACGGTAATTTTGTAAAAATGAAACTAAATCAAGCTGAAATTGAACAAAGTAAAAATATATTACTTTTAAAAGCTGAAAAATAATTTAAACTTCAGTGTATACCTCTTCAAAAGGAATTCTAAAACGTTCACCATAGATTCCCTTTTCGGTTCTAATACCACAAGAAACAACCATGTTAATTTCTGCACCAAAAGGTAATTTTAATAATTTTTGAATACGTAAGGTATCCGTTCCTTCCATTGGGCAGGTGTCATAGCCTTGTGCTGCCATAGACATCATGAAATTTTGTGCAGCCAAACCACATGTTTTATGAGCTACAATTCGCATATCGCTGCTTCGAACTTCTCTGTAAATAGGTTTAAAAATACCTATTACAAACATCATTAGGTATTTAAAGAAACCAAAAACACCAAGGAAATCTGCATATGCAAAAGGAATAATCTTACTATAATATTTTCTAGCAACTTTTTCTCTATTAGATTGCTCCGATTTCGGGTTGTTTGCACCAAAATTAGCATCTATAAAATTTAAATTAGCTTTTGCTCGTTGCTTCCACAAATCTTTACGCGTTACAAAAACAACTAATTGTTGCGCTGTTTTTGCTGCATTTTGATTGAAACAAAATGGCGCAATTTCAGCAATAAGATCTTTAGAAGTAATGTGGTAAAATTCCCACAGTTGCATGTTGCTGCTATTAGGGGCTAAAGTAGCTTGTTGAATACATTTTTTTACAATATTTTTATCTATTGCTTTCTCTGCATCGTAAATTCTTACAGAACGTCTATATTGTATTGCTTCAGAAACTGTTTTTTCTTGATTCATCATATATTTTGAAGAAATTTTTTGTAAATATATTCATTTTAGTTTTTTTTGATTCCCTTTAAAAGCCATTATTTTTAATTTATAACAATATAAATTAGCGAGCTGATTTAAAAATGTATTTTTGTCAACATTGAACGAAAATGTAGAAGAATGAGTTTACAACAAGATTTAGAAAGTAGAAGTGGAAACCAATGCGAATTATGCACCGGAACAGATAATTTGTCAATTTACGAAGTAAAACCAACGTCAACCGTTGGAGGTAGTGGAGTAGATGGTAGTTTATTGGCTTGTGAAACTTGTACTACGCAGATAGAGAATGCAGATGAAATGGATGCAAACCATTGGCGTTGTTTAAACGATTCTATGTGGAGCGAGTATAGAGCTGTAAAAGTGGTTGCTTGGAGAATGTTGACAAAAGTATATTTTTAATTTATAACCATATAAATTAACAAGCTGATTTAAAAATGTACTTTTGTCAACATTGAACCAAAATATAGAAGAATGAGTTTACAACAAGATTTAGAAAGTAGAAGTGGAAACCAATGCGAATTATGCACCGGAACAGATAATTTGTCAATTTACGAAGTAAAACCAACGTCAACCGTTGGAGGTAGTGGAGTAGATGGTAGTTTATTGGCTTGTGAAACTTGTACTACGCAGATAGAGAATGCAGATGAAATGGATGCAAACCATTGGCGTTGTTTAAACGATTCTATGTGGAGCGAGTATAGAGCTGTAAAAGTGGTTGCTTGGAGAATGTTGTCTCGTTTAAGAAATGAAGGATGGCCAAAAGATTTGCTAGACATGATGTATTTAGAAGATGACGATTTACGATTTGCAAAAGAGTCTGGAGATCATTTAGATGATAGTGAAAAAATAATTCATAGAGATGCAAATGGTGCAATATTAGAAGCAGGAGATTCTGTAGTTCTAATTAAAGACTTAAAAGTAAAAGGATCTAGCTTGGTTGCCAAACAAGGAACTGCAGTAAGAAGAATTTCTTTAGATCATGAAAATGCTAAGTTTATAGAAGGTAAAGTAGGTCCTACACAAATTGTAATTATTACAGATTACGTTAAGAAAATGGCGGATAAAGAGTAATTTTTTTTAAAACCTTCTAATTTTTAGAAGTATTTATTAAAACAAAAAAAATCCATCTTTAAAAAGATGGATTTTTTTTTAATTTATATAGTGCTTTTAACTTAAAGCTTTTCCTATTCTCTTTATTGCTTCACGCAATTGTAACTCAGAGGCAGCATAAGACATTCTAATACATTTTGGCGCACCAAAAGCATCTCCTGTTACTGTAGCCACATTTGCTTTCTCTAGAATAAATAAAGAAAAGTCGTTTGCGTTTTCGATAGTTATACCATCAATTGTCTTTCCGAAGAATGCGGAAATATCTGGAAATACATAAAAGGCACCTTCTGGTACATTTACTTTAAATCCGTCTATTTCTCTTAACAAACCAACTACAATATCTCTACGTGTTTTAAATTCATCTACCATGTATTTAATTTTAGAAATAGGCGCTAAAACTGCAGTAATTGCTGCTCTTTGTGCAATGCAATTTGCACCAGAAGTAATTTGACCCTGCATCTTTGTACACGCTTTGGCAATCCATTGTGGAGCGCCGATATATCCAATTCTCCAACCTGTCATTGCAAAAGCTTTTGCCAAACCGTTTACAGTAATGGTTCTGTCATACATGTTTTCTATAGCAGCAAAACTAAAGTTTTTTGCACCATAGTTTATGTGTTCGTAAATTTCATCTGATAAGATATAAATCTGCGGATAATTTTCTAAAATAGCAGCCAACGCTCTGTATTCTGCTTCACTATACATAGAACCACTAGGGTTGTTTGGTGAGTTAAAAAAAACCATTTTAGTTTTTGGCGTAATTGCCGCTTCTAATTGTGCAGGTGTAATTTTAAAATCGTTGTCTATAGAAGAAGGAATTTCTACAAATTTTGCTTCACTTAAAATAGCAATTGCAGAATAGCTAACCCAATATGGTGCTGGTAATAAAACCTCATCTCCTGGGTTTAATAATACTTGTGCAATATTTGCAATAGATTGCTTTGCACCTGTAGAGACTACAATTTGGTTTGGTTGGTATGTTAAACCATTATCACGCTTAAATTTTGTGCAAATTGCTTCTTTTAATTCTGCATAACCATCTACTGGAGTGTACGAATTATAGTTTTGATTTACTGCTTCTATTGCTGCGTCTTTAATGAAATCTGGTGTGTTAAAGTCTGGTTCCCCTAAACTTAAACTAATAATGTCTTTTCCTGCCGCTTTTAATTCTCTTGCTTTTGCTGCCATTGCTAGAGTTTGAGATACAGGTAAACTGTTAATTCTGTCCGATAATGGATGTTTCATTGTACTGTTAGTTGTGTGTTGCTTTTGTTATGCCAATTCTGGCTTCTGTCCTAAAACACCTAAATGTCTAAAATGCTCT
>CAJXAS010000005.1 GCA_913050305.1 uncultured Polaribacter sp.
CAATTATACTTATTTAAAAAGGCTTTAAAACAATCGTTTTAAAGCCTTTTTATGTATTACATGCCTAATTATACAACTTGATTAGAAATATTTAAGCCCTGTGTGTTTAAAATAAGTTTTAGCCGTTTTTAATCACATAAATTAAAGAAGAATATTCTGTTGTGGATTTAGCGCTGCGGTTTGAGAGAAAGCCTCTATAAAAAGCTTTTATGGGGTTTGATTTTCCAGTTTTATATTTTTCACTTAAAAGAGATACATAATAACTATCAAACTTCATTGGAAGTGTTTCCTCTACAATCATTTCTGCTTCTAAAAATAATTTATGTATTGACTTTTGACTAAAATGCCAAAGATGTCTTGGTACATCATACGCCGCCCAATGCTCTTTATAAAACGCAGCATCATAACTTTTATAATTTGGTACAGCAACCACAATTCTTCCTTCGGGTTGTAATAAACTCTTTAAAACCTTAATGGTGTTTTTTAAATTTTCCACATGCTCTAAAACATGCCAAAGCGTAATTACATCAAATTTTTGATTGGTAACGTCTAAAAGGTTTTCTTTTAAATGAACTCCTTTTTTAACTGCGTTTTCTCTTGCTGCTGCGCTTGGCTCAATTCCTAAAACCTGCCAATTATTATTTTTACAAATTTTTAAAAAATCGCCAGTTCCTGCACCAAAATCTAACACCGATTTTGAACTTGATTTAAAAGAATTTAATAATAAAAGTTTTTGTTTTAACGTGTGATTTTTTACCGCTTGGTAGATCTTATCAAAGAATGTTTTTTTACTATCTGTGTGCGAAATATAACTTTCGCTTTTGTAGTATTTTTCTAAGTTTTTAGGAACAGGAGACGTTACCAACATCTCATATTCTTCATGCTCCATCACTTCAAAATATTCTCCAGAAACAGTGTTGTCTTTGCAGTTTAAGAGCGTGGTTAAATTTATATAAAGCTCTTTTTGATCGTCCATATTACTTTAATCTTAAGAGTGTTCCACGAGGAACATTTGAAGTTTTCTTTTTTTATCTACCCATATAAACCAACAAAACAGAAATATCACTTGGCGAAACACCACTAATCCTGCTAGCTTGCGAAATAGATGTTGGTTTTACTTTGTTTAATTTTTCAGTAGCTTCAAAGGATAACGACTTCACTTTTTCGTATTTAAAACTAGTGGGAATAACGACGTTTTCTAACCTATTTAATTTATCGGCATTGTTTCTTTCTTTCTCTATATAGCCAGAATACTTTAAGTGAATTTCTGCTTGCTCGATTACATCTTTAGCAACATTATGCTCCTTTAAAAAATCTTTTAATTTTCTTATATCACTAAAATCTGCAAGCGACAATTGAGGTCTTGATGCAATTTTGAAAAGCTTCATAGACTGATTTACCAGTGCTAAATTCTTAGCTTCTAAAATAGGATTTACCTCTTCTTGCTTTACACTTGTCTCTTCTAAAAACTTAATTAATAAAGCGGTCTTTTGTTCCTTTTCTAAAACACGGTCCATTCTTTCTTGAGACGCCAAACCTAATTTATATCCTAAAGGAGTTAGTCTTAAATCTGCATTATCTTGCCTTAATAAAGTTCTATACTCTGCCCTGGAAGTAAACATTCTATATGGCTCCTCTGTACCTTTAGTAATTAGATCGTCAATTAAAACTCCAATATATGCTTCGTTTCTTTTTAAAATAAAAGGTTCCTTTCCCTGTGTTTTTAGCGCAGCATTTACGCCTGCCATTAAACCTTGCGCGGCCGCCTCTTCGTAACCTGTTGTTCCATTAATCTGACCCGCAAAAAATAAGTTCTCAATCAACTTTGTTTCCAAAGAATGTTTTAGTTGAGTCGGTTGGAAAAAGTCATATTCTATTGCGTACCCATATCTTAAAAACTTTACATTTTCAAAACCATCTACCGCACGTATTGCTTTGTCTTGGACATCCTCTGGAAGTGATGTAGAAAAACCGTTCACATACATTTCAACTGTCGTCCAACCCTCTGGTTCTACAAAAATTTGATGTCTGTCTTTCGTGGCAAATCGATCTACTTTATCTTCCACAGATGGACAGTATCTTGGCCCAGTAGACTTAATTCTTCCGTTAAACATTGGAGACCTATCAAAACCCTCACGAAGCAAATCATGTACTTTTTGATTTGTATAAGTTAAATAACAAGAGCGTTGCTTTTTTAAAGAGCTTGTGGTTGGTAAATAAGAAAACTTCTCAGTGATTTCGTCCCCTGGTTGCTCGGTCATTTTTGAATAATCCAAAGAACGCCCATCCACCCGTGGAGGGGTTCCTGTTTTCATTCTACCAGCTTCAAAACCTTTTTTAACCAATTCTTCTGTAATCCCTGTAGAGGCTCCTTCACCAGCTCTTCCACCACCAAAACTTTTATCACCAATATGAATTAACCCATTTAAAAAAGTACCTGCTGTAATTATGACTGTTTTTGCTTTTATTTCTAAACCTAACGCTGTTTTTACACCTATAATTTTAGACCCATCAAACAACAAACCACAAACAGAGTCTTGATAAAAATCGACGTTTTTTGTTTCCTCTAACATCGTTCTCCAACACTCCGCAAATTGCATTCTGTCAGATTGCACCCTAGGGCTCCACATTGCTGGGCCTTTAGACTTATTAAGCATCTTGAATTGTATGGCGGTTTTATCCGTAACAACTCCACTATAACCACCTAAAGCATCTATCTCTCTTACAATTTGTCCTTTTGCAATTCCACCCATTGCAGGATTACAACTCATTTGTGCAATATTCTGCAAATTCATTGTGATTAACAATGTATGAGCGCCCATGTTTGCACTTGCGGCTGCAGCTTCACTACCTGCGTGACCACCCCCTATTACGATAACATCAAATGTTGTTGAAAATAAACTCATTCTTTATGGTTCCACGTGAAACCCTGTATTTAATTAATTGACCTTAAGATAGTTAACTCTTCTAAGGCATTGTTTTCTTGAGTAGTCATCTCTTTTTGACTCTCTGGTGTTTTATCAGAAAAACCAATATAATGCAAAACCCCATGAATCATTACTCTTTGTAGTTCTTCTAAAAAAGATACTTTAAAATCATTAGCATTATCTGCAACTCTTTCTGTAGATATAAATATATCTCCACCAACAAGCCTTCCTAAAGAATTATCAAAACTTATAATATCTGTTAGTGTGTCGTGTTGTAAAAACTCTATGTTTAATTTTAATAAATAAGCATCGTCACAAAAAATATAGTTTATTTCACCCTCTTCACGGTTGTGATTTAAAATAATTTTTTGAATCCATTTTTCTAAACAATCCTCTTTTTCTAATTTAAAATTGGTTTCGTAATTAAAACTAATCATTGTCTATCTTATTTGGTTCTAAAAAATAATCCCGAACCTTTAATTTGTAATTTTGATGCAAAGGTAACGATTGTCTATTTAATATCTCTATTTGATTATAGAACTGCTTTTTAAAATTTAACAACTTCTTATTGTTTTTATTTGTAGTATTTCTATTAACTGTTGCTTTACGTTTATTCTCTTTTCCTTGCTCTAAAACCGCTTTGTCTAATTTTAGTAAATCATAGTTTAACTGTTGCATTTTTTGAATCGTGGGTGCGCTAAAACCATTTTCTAAAATTTCGTTTTCTAATTGTTCCATTGATTTTAAAACCTTTTTAATCTGCCCAGTGTTTTTTTTATTTCCTTTCTCTGAATCTTTTATAGCGGTTTGCAACTGCTGCCTTAATTGAAACTGTTGTTTATATATCTCATACAGCTCGCCATCTAAATCATCATTTTGCTCCGTTTCTTTTTCTCCAAAACCCGCACCATTTGGTTCGTTAATATTTTTTCCAGTCTCATCTTTTTTACCTGGTTTCTCTCCTTTTTTTCCATCACCTTTTTTGTCTTTTGAGCTCTTACCAGGCTTACGACCAAGTTCTTTCGCTTTTTCTCTTCCTTTTTTCATTTTCTCAGACAGCTCTCCTTGCTTTTTAATGATGTCTGGAAGACTAAAGCCTTTTCCTTTTTTACCCGCCCCCATTTTCATAGATGCGTTTTTCATGTTGTTTAACATTGTGCTTAAATAATCTGATAAATTATTTGCAGAAGTCATCACATAACGCTGATTAGAAATTCCATTATCAAACCTTCCCTCAGAGAAGTTTTCCAAAGATTGTTCTAAGTTATAATGGATCGTTGATAAATCGTTTTGAATTTTTGAAGATATTTTAGGTAACCGCATAGAGAGCACGTATAAACTATCGTCTATGTGCTCAAAATAAGATCTTATATTATTTTGCTTTTTTAAGTCTTTACCAAAATCTGGGTGCGCTGTGGAAATAGCGTCAAACTTATTCATAAGGGCCTCTTGTTTAAATGAAAAAGTCATCAAATTTTCTAAAATCTTCCGCATATCATCCATGTTTTCTTCAATAGATTCACCCTCCATTTCTAACATCGCTTTTTGCATTTTAGCGCTCATTTTTTGCATTTTTACCGCGCTCTTCTTTTGGTTTTTCTTGACCAAACTCCTGTCTTTGCTTTTTAAGCCGTCTTCTACTTTCTTTAATTCTTGGTCAACACTCTTCGTCTCCTCTTCTACATCTGGTAGTTCCATCGGATCTTTTAACCTCTTGTTGTCCTTTGCCAATTCATTTAACTCCATTTTTACTTCCTCAAAGCCTTTTTTTATTTCTTTTTGATCTTCTAAACTAGCAACATCCTTCTTTTCTAACAAGCTCTGCTCCTCTGCCAAGTCATTTAATTTATTCACAATTTGCATTGTTTTTTGTTCTATATAAAACCGCTTCACCAATTCTAGGGTTCTTTCTAAACTGCGCTCTTGTTGCTTGTTTTGTTCCGCTAATTGTTTTATTTTTTTACCTAATTCTTCTTTATTTAACTTCTCCGCAACCTTAGCAATCTCGTCTAAAAGTTTCTGTTGTTTGTTGTTTTTCTTTAACTCATCAATTCTTTTCCGAAGTTCTTCTTTTTTTTCTTTAAGGGTTTTGTCTTCTTCTTTATTTTCTTTGAGGTTGTCTTGCAGTTTTTTAGTTTGAAGACGCATCATTTCTTTATATTGTTTTTGTCTTTTTAAAAAGTCATCCACCTTTTTTTTGTCCTCCCACTTAAATTTTTTATTCTTTTGCAAGCTCTCTTGAAGGTTTTCAATACCGCGCTGTTCCCTTTGCTGTTTAAGCATATCGCGGTCTATATTGTTAATTGTATTTCTTTGGTCATCTAATAACTCTCGACTTACCTCTTCCTTTGTTCTTTCTCTATACTTAAAAACAGCACTTTTTGCTTTTTTGTTTCCATTTACCATGTCATTGTCATAGACCTCAAAAAAAAGCTCGTAGTTGGTTCCTTTGTTAACAGACAAGCTATCGGGAAACAAATAAAAAAAAGTTTGAATGTCTGCTTTAGAGATTCCTATTGCGCATACTTTTTGAACCTGCGGATTATGCGCTTCGTAATACACCATTTGTAACTTACTTAAGCCATAATCATCTGAAACCTGTCCAATAAATTGTTTGGGACTTTTAGAGGTGTTGTTCTTATTCGATTGCATTATAATTTCCGGGAAATTGTCTTTAACCACATTTATAGAAAACCGCAGGCGCTCATAATCTTTTAGTTTTTCATTAGATGAAGTAACTTGATACGTAAATGAATTCTTTATTTGTTTTGTAAATTCAAAATTATTCTCGCTAAACTTGGTAAATAAAACCCTCTCTGTACCTTCAATAAATGCAACCGCTTGAGTTTGGTTGCCCAAAACATTCCATGTAATTTTGGTCCCTTCTGGAACAACTAAGTTTCCAGAATTTGGAATCGTTTCATTCTTTTTACCAACATAAGGAGGGTATTCTAATTTTAAAATAATATTATTAATTGTTGGGGTGTTAATTATGGTTAACTGGTGCATTGTACTTTGAACCTTGTTTGCCTCAAGAAAAAATGGTGTTGCCCTTTGAACATCTGAAAAGGTAAAAGAAAAATTACCCAAACCATTGTTTTGTAAAAAATACTCCTGTTTTTCAAACTTTATTTTTACTTCTGCAGGCAAAACAGATCCAAGGGTTTCAATATGAACCGTAATATCGCTGCCTTGAATAACCTGAAGGCTTTTATTTGTTAGTCTAAAATAAAAAGGAGCTGGCGGCGCGTATGCTGTTCTGTGATGAATAACCCGATCTAGACTCTCTGTAAGTAAATTATTATTACCTGATAATAACGTAATTAAAAAAATTAAAACAGGTAAGATTGCATATTTAAGGTATTTTAAATTTGTACTAAAATTTACTGCTTTTACAAACGGAATCGAAAACAACTCTTCTGATTTTTGATTGATACTTGCAAGTAATAGGTCAGATTGGCCGCCCTGTTCTTTCAATTGTAAAGTATTTAATAATTTATCTTTTACCTCAGGAAAAAACTTACCTATAATATTTGAACACTCTTCAGGTGTTAATCCTTTTTGTAAACCAATTAATCTAAAAACAGGTACAATAATAAAACGCGATAATAGGAATATTTCAACCAAGACAAATACCAGAAAAAGAAATGTTCTTGCCATGGGTTTTAACCACAAAAAATGCTCCAAAAACAGCGTGCATAATAAATACAAAAAACCTAAAGAAAAAAATAAAAGCCCCCCTCTAATTAGTTCGTTTACGTAATATTTCCGCGTAAACTGCTGTAATTTATCTGTAATCGTTTTAATTCCATTCATAAGAGACTAATAAAAATAAAGCTTTTCAAAAGACTCACAAAGAAATTAACTGTTAAAAAAGATTGTTGTTTATATAAAAACGAACTAGTGCTTATTTCTAGCGTCTTTTTATCCATCTGTAATTTCAATTCTCTCTTTTTAAAACTATCTTTGCTTATTAAAAAAAACTAAAAAATGGAATCTAATGTTCGTGTTCGTTTTGCCCCAAGCCCTACGGGACCTTTACATATTGGTGGTGTAAGAACTGCTTTATACAATTATCTTTTTGCTAAAAAACACAATGGTACTTTTATCTTAAGAATAGAAGATACAGACCAGTCTCGTTATGTTGCAAATGCAGAAAACTATATTACAGACGCTTTAGAATGGTGTAATATTCCGTTTGATGAGGGTCCGGGAAAAAACGAAAAGTTTGGGCCATACAGACAGTCTGAACGAAAAAATATGTACAAAGAATATGCTGCTGTTTTAATTAAAACAGGATGGGCGTATTACGCGTTTGACACTTCAGAGCAATTAGATGCGCATAGAAAAGGACACGAAGCGGAGGGAAAAACCTTTGTTTATAATTGGCATAATAGAGAAAAAGGGCGTTTAACAAACTCTTTAGTTTTAACGAATGAAGAAGTTCAAAACAGAATTAATGCCGGTGATAATTATGTAATTCGTTTTAAAACACCTCAAGATGAAATTTTACGAATGCACGATGAAATTCGCGGAAAAATTACAATAGACACCAACACTTTAGATGATAAAATTCTATTTAAAGGAGACGGTATGCCAACTTACCACTTAGCAAACATTGTAGATGACCATTTAATGGAAATTAGTCACGTAATTCGCGGTGAAGAATGGCTGCCATCAATGCCTTTGCATATTTTACTATATAGAGCGTTTGGGTGGAGTGCTCCAAAATTTGCACATTTACCGCTAATTTTAAAACCCGTAGGAAAAGGAAAATTAAGCAAAAGAGATGGTGATAAGTTAGGGTTTCCTGTATTTCCGTTAGAATACAAGAATGAGGCTTCTGGAGATGTTTCTAGGGGCTATAAAGAAGATGGTTATTTTGCAGATGGTTTTATAAATATGCTAGCTTTCTTGGGGTGGAACCCAGGAACCGAACAAGAAATTTTTTCTTTACAAGAGTTGATAAAGGATTTTGATTTAAGTCGTGTTAGCAAATCTGGTGCAAAGTTTAATCCAGATAAAGCAAGTTGGTTCAATCAGCAATACATGCAAACCAAAGACAATGTTGAATTAACAGATTTATACATTACTATTCTAAAAGAAAAAGGTGTTTCAAGAGATCACGAATATGTTTTAAAAGTGGTTTCTTCTATTAAAGAAAGAGCTGTTTTTGTAAACGATTTTTGGGAATTATCTAGTTTCTTTTTTGAAGCTCCAACAGAGTTTGATGTGAAGGCGTCAAAGAAAAACTGGAAAGAAGGAACCCCTGAATTAATGACCGCGGTTGCATTATTCATTTCTAATATTGAAGATTTTTCATCAGAAAATACAGAGAAAGAAATTAAAGAATGGATTACGAATAAAGAAGTTGGGTTTGGTAAAGTAATGCAACCACTTCGTTTAAGCTTGGTTGGTAAATTAGCTGGACCACATTTATTTGATATTATAGCAATGATTGGAAAACAAGAAACAGTTAAAAGAATTGAAAACGCAATTAATAAATTATAATTTTTTCTTTATTTAAATAAATAAAAACTCAATAATATTGAGTTTTTTTTTGCTTTAAATGTAACATTTATATAAATCTGCGTCCTATAATTGATCCTAAAATTTAGTACCTTTACTTATACATATTATTAATTTCTAAAAAAAACAGCTATGCCTACACTTCCATTGATTATTATCGTCTTACTCGGTCTTGTTCTTTTTGCTTCGTTATTTACCGTTAAACAACAAACTGCAGCAATTTTAGAGCGTTTCGGAAAATTTAACACTATTAGGCCTTCTGGTTTACATTTTAAAATACCCGTAATAGATAAAGTTGCAGGAAGGTTAAGTTTGAAAATTCAACAATTAGATGTTATTATTGAAACAAAAACTTTAGATGATGTATTTGTAAAATTAAAGGTATCTGTGCAGTACAAAGTACTTGCCGATAAAGTATATGACGCATTTTATAAACTAGACTATCCGCATGACCAAATAACTTCTTATGTATTTGATGTTGTAAGAGCAGAGGTGCCTAAAATGAAATTAGATGACGTTTTCGTAAAAAAAGACGACATTGCGCTGGCTGTAAAAGCAGAACTAAACGACGCTATGATTAATTATGGATTTGATATTATTAGAACCCTAGTAACAGATATTGATCCAGACCCTCAGGTAAAAATAGCAATGAACAGAATTAATGCTTCTGAAAGAGAAAAAGTTGCTGCACAATACGAAGGAGACGCTCAGCGTATTTTAATTGTAGAGCGTGCGAAAGCAGAGGCAGAAAGCAAGCGTCTACAAGGACAGGGTATTGCTGATCAAAGACGCGAAATTGCTCGTGGTTTAGAGGAGTCTGTAGATGTATTAAACAGAGTGGGTATTAACAGCCAAGAAGCATCTGCTTTAATTGTTGTGACTCAGCATTATGATACTTTACAGTCTATTGGTAGTGAGACAAATAGTAATTTAATTTTATTACCTAACTCGCCGCAAGCGGGTAGTACTATGTTGAATGACATGGTAGCCAGTTTTACAGCAAGCAACCAAATTGGTGAAGCAATGAAAAATAAAAATAATAAAGAAACAAAATAAAGCATTTAGTATTAAACAAAAAAAGCATACTACTTAGTATGCTTTTTTTGTTTTTACACATCAGAACTTATTTTTTTAACGTCTCTAAATATAAAAAAAGCTCAATCTAAACATAGATTAAGCTTTTTACTTATTTTATTTAAAAGTAAATTTTACTTTTTTTCTTCTATTTTTTCTTCTGGATCTTCCTCTTTAGCAGCATTTTTAAACTCTTTAATTCCACCACCTAAGCCCTTCATTAATTCAGGTATCTTTTTACCTCCAAAAAAAAGCAAAGCCACTACAACAATAACAGCTATTTGTACACCACTTACCATTCCAAAAAATATAGAGAAACTATGCATCTTTTTTAATTTTATTCGTTACAAATATACAAAAAACTTTTATTTTGAACCTTGCTAATTCTTCTATTCATTTCTTTTTTCTATAATACCCCCTATTACCTTTTTATCCTTTACAACCTTAGGGTTTCCTTTATAAAAAATGGCACCACCAAAACTAACTTTAGCATTTAGCGCTTCTCCAGCTGTTACTTCTGCCCTTGCGCCTGTTCCTGCTTTAATAGTAGAGTTCCCTATAGAGGTTAAATTAAAACCATGATAAATTCCATATAAATCTACATCTACTTCTTGATTTTTAGCCGTTCCAGAAACTTTAATAATACCGCCTGAGGAGGCTCTAATTGTTAAATGTTTAGTTATAGTTGTAATATTAATAAATGCCCTTTCTTGTGCGTTTAACTCAACGTTATCTTGATTAAAATCTTTCGCAGTAATTGTTGTCCCTTGATTCGCATCAATAATATTAATGTTTTTACTATAATAAAGTTTAATTTTAACCTCTCCTTCTGCAATATTTTCTTTAGGTTTTAAAGAAAAAGGTAATGATAGTTTTAATGTATTATTTACATTTTTAATTTTAACTTTTTCTGATTTATCTCCACTAATTTCTATCCTCTGTTCTGTAGATTTAATTAACTCTACTTCAATACCGTTATAAACTTTAATGATATTAAAATCACCTAAACTTTTGGTTACGGTAGTTTGTGCGGTTGTTGTTAAACTAATAAATAAGGCACAAATAAAAATAATTTTATTCATTTTTAAGTTTTTTGTGTGATAAATTTAATAAAAATTAATCTTCTATAAGGTTAAAATCTAAATGTTTACGCTCTAAATCTGCTTTTTTTACTTGAATCTTAACCTCATCACCTAATTGATACATTTTTTTTGATGATTGTCCAATAATAGCGTGTTGTTTGTCATCAAAAACATAAAAATCGCTTTTTATATCTCTAATCCTTACCATACCTTCACATTTATTAGAAGAAATTTCTACATAAATTCCCCACTCTGTAGTTCCGGTTATTACCCCATCAAAAACTTCGTCTTTATGATCTTGCATATACTTTACTTGCATATATTTAATGGAAGACCTTTCTGCTTTAGAGGCTAATTCTTCTCTATTTGAGGAGTGTTTACATTTTTCTTCAAATTTATCTGCTTTTGGCGTGTCTCCACCATCTAAATAATGCTGTAATAATCTATGTGTCATTACATCTGGATAACGTCTAATAGGTGATGTAAAATGACTGTAATAATCAAAAGCTAAGCCATAATGACCAATATTCTGAGTTGTATACACCGCTTTTGACATTGTTCTTATGGTTAAGGTTTCAATCATGTTAGATTCTGCCTTACCATGCACATCACTTAAAAGTTGATTTAAAGATTCTGAGGTAGTTTCTTTAGTATCTGTATTTATTTTATAACCAAATTTACGAACCATATTTTGTAAAGAAGCTAGTTTTTCGTCATTTGGTTCATCATGTACTCTGTAAATAAAAGTTCTGTTTGTTGCTTTTCCTTTAGAAAAACCAATATATTCTGCAACCTTTCTATTTGCTAATAACATAAATTCTTCAATTAATTTATTAGCATCTTTAGATTCTTTAAAGAAAACACCTACTGGATTTGCTTCTTCGTCTAAATTAAATTTAACCTCTACCCTATCAAAAGAAATTGCACCTTGTTTCATTCTTTTTTTACGAAGAATTTTTGCTAATTCATCTAACTTTAAGGTAGCTTCTACAACTTCTTTAGTTACTTCATATGCCTTATCTGTAATAGAAATAGCTTCAGGCATTTTATAAGGTTCTATTGTATCGGATTTTACACAGTTTTCAATAATAGATTGTGCTTCTTCGTAAGCAAAACGTTGATCTGAATATGTTACCGTTCTACCAAACCATTCTTTAATAATTTCTGCTTTTTTATTAATTTCAAAAACTGCAGAAAAAGTTAATTTTTCTTCATGTGGTCTTAAAGAACAAACACCATTACTTAACATCTCTGGTAACATTGGTACTACTCTATCTACTAAATAAACAGACGTTGCTCTTTTATATGCTTCATCGTCTAAAATAGTTTTAGGTTCTAGATAATGTGAAACATCTGCAATATGAATACCTACTTCATAATTACCATTTTCTAATTTTGTAAACGACAATGCATCATCAAAGTCTTTTGCATCTTTAGGATCTATCGTAAAAGTTAAATCTTTACGCATGTCTCTACGTTTAGAAATTTCTTCTTTAGTAATATCTATAGATAAATTTTCTGCTTCTTTTTCTACTTCTAATTCAAACTCATAAGGCAAATCATATTCTAATAAAATAGAATGCATTTCTGTATTATGATCTCCTGGTTTTCCTAGAACTGTTGTAATTTTTCCAAATGGGTTTTTAGAGTTTTTCGGCCAATCTATAATTTTAGCTTGTACTTTATCACCATGCTCTGCACCATTCATTTTATTTTCTGAAATAAAAATATCTGCGTACATTTTATTATTATCCGGTACTACAAAACCAAAATTTTTATTTTTTTGTAAAACACCAACAAACTCAGTTTTTGCACGTTCTAAAATTTCCACAACATCTGCTTCCATTTTCTTACCACTTCTAATTTTATAAACGTATGCTTTTACAGTATCTTGATGTAAACCTTTTCCTAAATTATTATTAGGTATAAAGATATCATCTTCATAATCATCTGATATAAAATAACCATTCCCGTTAGAAGTAATATCTAAAGTACCTATAGAGTATTTTCTATCTGCATTAATTTTAAATTTACCTCTTTCTACTTCTAAAACTTTTTTGGTAGCAGTTAATTCAGCCAACTTCTGAATTATTTGATTTTTACCATCAGAATCAGAAATTTTTAATTTTGCCGCAACCTGTTTATAATTATAAGATTTTGAGCTGTCTTCATTTAATATTCTAAATATATTTTTAGTAATATCTTTTACAACGTTACCTTTCTTCTTATATATTTTTTTCTTTTTTTTTGTCATTTGTACTTTATTATTTATTTGTTAATTTAAAGTTTTTATTAAACTAACCTATTTTGCAAATTACAACTATTCAATAGATTTTGTATTAAAATACTGTTATCAATCTATTTTGTAATTTGGCATATTATTAATCTTACTTTTTATGTCTTATATTGATACTACCAATACTAATTCTTGGTTTATAATTGCAAACCCTACTTCTGGAAATCGGAATTTTTCTAAACTATGGAAAGAAATTCAACAATTACTAAAAAACAAGAATTTAGACTATTCTTTTGCTTTTACTCAGTTTTCTAAACATGAAATAACATTGGTACAAAACGCTATTAAAATTGGTTTTAGAAACATTATTTCTGTTGGTGGAGATGGAACACTACATCATGTAGTTAACGGAATAATGACGCAAAGGTATGTAAAAACTTCTGATATAACTATTAGTGTAATTCCTTTAGGAACTGGTAACGATTGGATTAAAACATATAATATACCAACTAATATTAAAGAGGTTATAGAAATTATTTATAAAAAGAATATAATTGCACAAGATATTGGTGTTTTAAAATCATTAAACACTGTTACTTACTTTAATAATGTGGCTGGTATAGGTTATGATGGTTATGTTGTAAGTAAATTAGAATCTTTAAAAAAATTTGGAAGTATTTCTTATTTAATAGCAGGATTTTATGGAATGTTATTTTATAAAAAATCTAACTTTAAGATTAAAATTAATAATAAAGTTATAGAAACAAATTGTTTAATGGCTGTTTTTGGAATTTGTAAATATTCTGGCGGTGGTATGCAGTTTACTGAAAAAATAAATACATCTAGTGGTTTATTAAATGTTACAATTGTTAAAAATTTTACCTTATTAGATCTTATTATAAATCTTCCGAAACTATATTCTGGTGAAATTGTAAACCATAAAAAGGTAGTTACTTATAAGACAAAAGAGATTGAAGTCAGTCTAAAAAAAACAAAACCTTTTATACAGGCAGACGGAGAATTAATTGGAGTTGGAAATGTAAGTGTAACAATTATAGAAAAAGCAATACAATTTGTAATATGTTAGTTTTTAATAAAAGTTTTTTTTACACTTATGAACATTCTATATAATACTATTTATTTCTTTTATTAAATTTTAAAAAACAATGGTGTTTATAATAGTGTGTGAATAGCTACTATAATTTTTTTGTTTTTTATTTTAATATATGAGTTATTAAAAAAGATCTACATTTTATTAAGTATTTAAAACCTTATAAATCAATATTAAAATGCAGTTGTTAACAATAGTTATAAATAGCTATGAACTTATTTTTATCAATAACTAAAAGTTTATAATTGTAAATAAAGCATTAAATTAATGTTTATAAACTTTTATCAAATACTCATAAAAAAAGTTGTGTATATGATAAGGCTCGTTGTATTGTAATAAAAATTAAAATATCCAAATAAACTTATTCCTTTTTCATTACAACTTCTTAACATTCTCTTAAAATGCTAAAAAGTTAATAATTAAACAGTTATTAAAAAAAAATTTTTTTGATTTTTATAACTGTTGATAACCGTTAGTTTCTGTATTTTTGTGTATTCAACTCAACTAAAATCAACTTATTATGACAATTGCAATTGGTAATGATCACGCAGGAACAGAATACAAGTTTGAAATCATAAAACATTTAGAAACTAAAGGACATCTAGTTTTAAATTTCGGAACAGATACAAATAATTCTATGGATTATCCAGACGCTATTCATCCAACAGCAAATGCCGTAGAAAACGGTAAAGCCGTTTTAGGTATTATTTTATGTGGAAGTGGGAATGGTGCACAAATGACCGCAAATAAACATCAAGGCATAAGGGCTGCACTTTGTTGGAATAATGAATTAGTTGCGCTTACAAGACAACATAACAATGCAAATATTCTTACAATTCCTGCACGTTTTGTTTCTTTACAACAAGCTATTGGTTTTGTAGATGTTTTTCTTAATACAGAGTTTGAAGGAGGAAGACACGGAACTAGAGTTGATAAAATTTCTTGTTAATATAGTATGAATTTTACAGCAAAATATTTTACAGAATTAAACACTACAGAACTGTATGAAATATTACAGTTAAGATCTGAGGTCTTTGTAGTAGAGCAAGATTGTGTGTATCAAGACATCGATTTTAAAGACCAAAAATCATTACATATTATTGGATATAAAAACAATAAAATTGTAGCATACACACGTATTTTTAAACCAGGTGATTATTTTGATAACGCTAGTATTGGAAGAGTATTAGTAGTAGCTTCTGAAAGAAAATATGGGTTTGGACATGAATTAATGAAAGCTTCGATAACAGCAATAAAAAAGCACTTTAAAGTTACAAAAATCACTGTATCTGCTCAAAAATATTTAAAAAAATTCTATGAAACACATCGATTTACTCAAATAGGTGAAGAGTATTTAGAAGACGGAATTCCACACATTAGAATGGATAGTTTATAACTTTAATACTATATTAAAGTAGAAACCTCTTTTACATCGCTAACCTTTAATTCCCCTAACTTTATATTTCCAACTCTAACCCTAATTAAACGCAGTGTTGGTAAATTAACAGCAGCTGTCATTTTACGAACCTGTCTAAATTTACCTTCCTTTATAATAATAGAAACCCAACTTGTTGGGCCATGCCTTTCATCTCTAATTTTTTGACTTCTTAGTGGAAAATTAGGGTCTTCAATACAAAAAGCTTTTCCTGGCTTTGTTATATATTTCCCTCCTTTAACACCAATCTGTACTCCTTTTCTTAATTGTTCAATTTTATTTTCTGTAACCAACCCATCTACCTGCACATAGTATTCTTTTTCATATTTATTGCTTCTAATTTCTGCAGAAACTTTACCATCTGTTGTTAGTAAAAGCAATCCTTCAGAAGCCACATCTAAACGACCAATAGCCATAGTGCCCTCAGGAAAATTATACAAATCACCTAACAAGGTTTTTTTTCTTTTAGCGGGGTTTACAAATTGAGAAATCATTCCCCAAGGTTTATGTATTATAAAATGACGGTGCTTTTCTATCAAACTATAAAGTTTTAATTTTAAAAGAAAAATTATTTTTTCCTTCAGACAAACGCATATTGTCTTCAGAAAATTTTTGATCTGTATAGGAAGTATATTGTGTAATGGGCTCTATACAAAGCATGTTTTCAACCTGTGTCCACAACATAAAGTTATTAAAACCTGTAGTAGAAATTTCTAAATGGTTTTTATTTATGTTTTCTAATACAATCTTTTCAGTATTCAAAACAGGATATGCATTGTGTCCCGCATCTTGAATTTCAGAAAGTGTGATTTTTTTATCATTAACAATTAATGTTTCTTTTCCAGAATTAGACAACAAGAAAGCAGGATGGTACCCCAACATATAAGGCATTCCTTTGTTAGATGTAATTATAAAATCGATTTTTAAAGTATTATTTTCTAGATGAAACTTTTTTTCAAATGTAAAATCAAAAGGCCAAAAAAGGTCTTTTTCTATAGATTTTTCTGGAAATTTACTGTTCCTTATTTTCGTGTTTTTTTGGTATTCTTTAATAAAGTGACCTGTTTTTTCGGTTGAAGAAACTAAAACATATTCAAGTTCTCTTAATAAACCGTGTTGGTCTTGAATAGCATCACCTTTTTTAGTGTGTACTGTATATTTATTTTTAGAAGTAGGTCCAATAACAGGAAACATTTCAATATCAGAATTACGCCAACCCTTGCTTCCTTTTTGATGAATGTATTCTACACTATCCTTTTTAAAACTAATAAGCTCCCCTTTTTCTATTACGACCGTGCAATTATTGTTTTTTAAATATACTAAAGAATTCATTTTTTGTAAACTTTCTGTAAAAATAGTATAAATTTCAGTGTTATTTTTTAGGAAATTAATCTTAGATTTTTGTAACTTGTCGATCTTATTTAAAAATAAAACAAGCAATATTAATGGCGGCAGATAAAGAAAAAACAGCAAAATTAAAAGCTCTTCAACTTACACTAGATAAGTTAGACAAAACATACGGAAAGGGAGCTGTAATGAAGTTAGGTGATGTAGTAACTGAAGACATAGATGCAATTTCATCTGGTTCTTTAGGGTTAGATTTGGCCTTAGGCGTTGGTGGGTATCCAAGAGGAAGGGTTATTGAAATATATGGTCCAGAATCTTCTGGTAAAACTACCTTAACACTTCATGCAATTGCAGAGGCTCAAAAAGCCGGAGGAATTGCAGCATTTATTGATGCAGAGCATGCTTTTGATAAGTTTTATGCAGAAAATCTAGGTGTAGATATAGATAATTTAATTATTTCTCAACCAGATCATGGTGAGCAAGCATTAGAGATTGCAGAAAATTTAATTCGTTCAGGGGCAATAGATATTGTTGTAATCGATTCTGTTGCAGCATTAACTCCAAAAGCAGAGATTGAAGGAGAAATGGGAGACTCTAAAATGGGGCTTCATGCACGTTTAATGTCTCAAGCATTGCGTAAATTAACAGGTACTATTTCTAAAACAAAATGTACTGTTATTTTTATTAACCAGTTAAGAGAAAAGATTGGAGTAATGTTTGGTAACCCAGAAACTACTACAGGTGGTAATGCATTAAAGTTTTATGCTTCTGTGCGTTTAGATATTAGAAGAAGAACACAAATTAAAGACGGAGACAAGGTTATTGGTAACAGTACAAAGGTTAAAGTTGTAAAAAATAAAGTGGCGCCACCGTTTCAAATTGCAGAATTTGACATTATGTATGGGTTAGGGATCTCTAAAGTTGGTGAGATTTTAGACATTGGTGTAGAGCTGGGTATTGTTAAGAAAAGCGGCTCTTGGTTTAGTTACGGAGAAACAAAATTAGGACAAGGTAGAGACGCGGTAAAGGGTTTAATTAAAGACAACCCTGAACTAGCTGAAGAGCTTGAAGGAAAAATAAAAGATGCTATTGAAAACCAAGAATAGGTTTTAAAAGTTCTAGATATTTTTAACAAACTGCTGTAGAATTAATCAATCTATAGCAGTTTTTATATTTAACCGATGATTGATATAACAAAAATTTTACAATTAAAACCGGTTTTAAGCGCAGACGCCAAGACTCTTTTCACCTTAATGAAAGAGATTTATCCGCTCGCTTACAGTCGTTTTTGGACCGATCAAGGAGATTGGTATGTAAACACACAATATTGTGAAAAGAATATTTTAAAGGAACTTTCAAAAGGAAATTCTGAAGATTATTTTATTGTTTTTAATAACGAGATTGTTGGTAACTTTAGATTTATTTGGGATGAAAAATTAACTGGTTTTTCAGAAGAAAATCAATTAAAACTGCACAGAATTTATCTTCATCCAAAAGCACAAGGAAGCGGAATAGGTAAAACATTACTCGCTTGGTTGGACGCAAAGGCAAAGAGAAAAGGTTATGAAATTATTTGGCTAGATGCCATGGACGCTCAATTAAAGACGTTTCAATTTTATAAAAAACTAGGGTATAACTATCACTCTCACGTTCTTTTACCTTTTCATTTTCTGCACGTAGCTGTTAGAAAGATGAGTCAAATTTATAAAAAACTATAATTTTTAGACACCTGTGCTTCCAAAACCACCGGCGCCACGTTCTGTTTCAGATAAAACAGTAACTTCTTGCCAGCTTACGCGTTCGTGTTTTGCAATAATTAATTGTGCTATTCTTTCTCCGTCATTTACAACAAACGCTTCTTTAGAAAGGTTTACAAGAATTACACCAATTTCTCCCCTGTAATCTGCATCTACAGTTCCTGGAGAATTTAAAACACTAATTCCTTTTTTGGCAGCTAAACCACTTCTTGGTCTTACCTGTGCTTCAAAACCAATAGGTAAGGCTATAAATAAGCCGGTTTTTACAACAGCTCTTTCTAAAGGTTGTAAAACAATACTACTTTCTATGTTTGCTCTTAAATCCATTCCTGCAGCGCCATCAGTTTCGTAATTAGGTGTTGCGTGTTTCGATTTATTTATAATTTGTACGTTCATTTTTAGTAGATAATTTATTACAAATATAATAATTCGGATTAGGATATATCATTAGACACTAATTTTATTACTTTTGAAGCTTAAACGAAGCAATGATGAATGATCAGAAAAAAATAGCGGTTTTAGGTGGGGGAAGTTGGGCAACTGCAATTGTAAAGATGTTATCAGAAAACTCAGACATGGTTGGTTGGTATATGAGAAGCGGTTCTGCAATAGAACACATAAAGGAAAACAACCACAACCCAAAATACCTAAGAGCTGCAGATGTATATGCAGACCAGTTAGATTTGTCAAACGATATTAATCGTATTGTTTCTAACTATGACGTGCTTATTTTCGCAATTCCGTCTGCTTTTTTAATGAGTGAACTTAAAAACTTAACAAAACCACTAGAAAATAAAATAATTTTTTCTGCAATTAAAGGAATTGTGCCAGAAACAGGCTTAATTGTTGGCGAACACTTTCATAAAGAGCACGCTGTTCCTTTCGAAAATATTGGCGTAATAACTGGACCTTGCCACGCAGAAGAGGTTGCAATGGAGCGGTTGTCTTATTTAACAATTGCCAGCCAGAATGAAAAACATGCAGAATTTATGAGCAACTCTTTAAAAAGTTGGTACATAAGAACTAAGATTTCTGACGATATTATTGGCACAGAATATGCTGCTATGTTAAAAAACATATATGCGGTTGCAGCTGGAATTGCACACGGTTTAGGTTATGGTGATAATTTTCAAGCAGTTTTAATGAGTAATGCAATTAGAGAAATGAAACGCTTTATTAAAAAAGTACACAAAATGAAAAGGAACATTAATAACTCTGCTTATTTAGGAGACTTATTGGTTACGGGTTATTCTATTTTTAGTAGAAACAGACAGTTTGGTAATATGATTGGAAAGGGGTATACTGTAAAATCTGCTCAAATGGAGATGAGTATGATTGCAGAAGGATATTATGCAATAAATAGCGCTTTTAAAATGAAGGAAGAAAATGGCGCAGACACACCAATCATTAATGCTGTTTATAACGTACTATACAATCACACAAACGCTAAAAAAGAATTTGAAAAGTTGACGAATACATTGGATTAATTGTTTAATTTTGAACATTATTATGTTTTATTAAACAAATACAATGAAAACAATACAAGAAGCTGTAGAAGCGACTATTAGAAAAACACCTTTTATAGAAGAAGCGTTAAACGAGAAATTAATAAACGTTTCTTCGTTGGCAAGAATTATTTTACCAGAAGTGTCTGAGGTTTTAAAGAAAGATGTCAAGGTCGGTGCGGTAATGATGGCAATTAATAGGTTGTCTCCAGCAAGTGAGTTGCGTATTAGAAAAAACATTAAAAAATTAGCATTAGATTTAGGAGATGTAATTGTACGGTCAGACTTATGTGATTTTACTTTTAAAAACACCCCGTCACTTTTAAAAGAAATTGCAAAGATTTTAACCAAATCTTCAGAAAGTTCAGATTATTTTTTGACAGTTTCTCAAGGTATTTTTGAAACAAATATTGTTATTAGTAAAAACCTACAACCTTTTGTAAATGAAATTTTCGAAAAAGAGAATTTAATCGCGAACGTTTTAGAGCTCGCTTCTTTAACAATAAAACTTCCAAAAGAAAACCAAGAACAATCGGGTATTTATTATTTTATATTAAAGCAATTAGCCTGGGCAGACATTTCTTTACAAGAAATTATTTCTACTACAAATGAAATGACAATTGTTGTAAAAGAAAAAGATATTAATCAAACTTTTGCTATTTTAATGGATATGAAATTGAAGTAACACATGAGCAAACAAGACCCCTATGCGGCACTTAGAATAAAAGAATTTAATATCTTTTTATTTGTACGGTTTCTTTTAGTTTTTGGTTGGTCTATGCAGTTTATTGTCATAGAATGGCAAGTGTATTCGATTACCAAAGATCCACTTTCTTTAGGGATTATTGGTTTAATGGAAATTATTCCGGCTTTTTCAATGGCTTTATTTGCAGGTCATATTGTAGATCAAAGAGAAAAAAGAAACTTACTAGCTATTTGCACCGCTGCCTTTTCTTTAATTAGTTTAGGCTTGTTTCTATTAACTTCAGAAAGTATTATTGCAAACTGGTCTGTTAATTCGGTTTTATATTCAATTTACGGGTTGGTGTTTTTTGGCGGGTTCTTACGCGCGTTTTTCGGACCCACAATTTTTTCTTTAGTAGCTTTGTTGGTTCCTAAAAAAATCTATCATAACGCGGCAACTTGGAGCACAAGTACCTGGAAGACCGCATCTGTTTCTGGTGCGCTTGCTGCGGGTTTTTTAATCGGTATTATCGGTGTAGATAAAACATTATGTCTTGTTTTTATCTTAGTTATATTGTCTTTAATTTGTACATTTTTTATTAAAAAGAAACCGATTTTAAATAAAAAAATTGGTGAGCCAATGAAGGAGAGTTTAAAAGCAGGGGTTCGTTTTGTTTTTCAAAACAAGGCAATTTTAGGGGTACTAACTCTAGATATGATTGCTGTTTTATTTGGAGGGACTGTTGCTATTTTATCCGTTTTTGCTCAAGACGTTTTAAAGGTTGGGCCAGAAGGTTTTGGCATTCTAAACGCTTCTATTTCTATGGGAAGTATTGTAACTATGTTTTTAACCACCTATATACCCATAAATAAAAATACAGGTAAAAAAATGCTAATTTCTGTTTTTATCTTTGGATTAAGTATTATTGCTTTTGGGCTGTCTTCTCTTTTTTGGGTGAGTGTGCTGGCTTTATTTTTAAGTGGTGCCGCAGACGGAATTTCTATGGTAATTAGACAAACAATTTTACAATTAAAAACACCAGACGACATGCGTGGTAGGGTTTCTTCTGTAAACTCTATGTTTGTTGGCTCCTCGAATGAGCTGGGTGCTTTTGAAAGTGGTTTAGCAGCGAAGTTAATTGGACCCGTAGCCGCTGTTGTTTTTGGTGGAACCATGACAATAATTACAGTAGTAACAACCGGTATTGTAAACCCGGTGCTGTTGGACTTAGATCTAACAAAAGAAATTGAAGAAAACGAAAACGAGGCATAACAGCTCTTTTTAAGGCATCGTTTTTGATATATAGCTAAAAAAATATCTTATGAAATATTCGTACATCTTTTGTTTTTTAGTGTATTCAACCGCTTGTTTTTCTCAAAAAATCACATTAAAAGTTTTAGATTTTGACACAAACACGGCAATAGAGAAAGCACATATTTTTTTTATACACGAAACCATTTATTCGAATAAAAAAGGGGAGTTTTCTTTCAATTTAAATAAATTAAAAAGTGTTTCTTTTTCTGTAACACATCTTAATTACGAAACAAAAAAAGTTGTTTTTGAAAAAGGGATTACGTCAAAAGTTGTTTTTTTAAAAGAAAAACAAGAAACTTTATTAGGTATAGAGATTTACACAAAGAATAGCCTTAAAAAAACCATTAGTTTTAAAAAACTTGTAGACTTGCCAAAAGCAGTATATGCTTTTGCGTCTGTTATAAATGACGGGAAAATTTATGTTTTTGGAGGGGACGCCTCTAGTGAATATGAAAAGAATAAGGAGGGATTAAGTCAGGTTCAGTTTAGCAATGAAATAGAAATAATGCAGTTTCTACAAAAACCAAAACCAATTAGTTTTAACAGCTATTTAGGAGCTGTTCAGACCTATCGTGTTTCTAATAAAAAATGGATTGTTGAGAAGGAAAAGGTGATTAAAAGAGCATATCATAAAGCCTTAATTCATAAAGACAAAATTCTTTTAATTGGCGGTAAAATGTTGTCTGAAAAAAAATCTAGAGAGTTGTTATCTTCTCAAATAGAGTTTGTTTCATTAAAAGATTTATCAATTAAGCTCGATGAATCAAACCCTCACCAGGCTTCAAATTTTGGAGCTACAATTTATGAGAATAAAGTGTTGGTTTTTGGTGGTTCTTTAAAGAAACATGAAAATGGGCGCATGAAATATTCTAACAAAATCCATTTTTTTGATTTGGATTCTGGATTTTGGTATTTGCTAACCAAAATGTCTAAAGGGAAGGAGGTTACGGGTATTGTTTTTGAAGATAAACTATATTTATTTGGGGGCTACAATAAGAGAAACCTTACAGAGGTTGAGTCTTTTGATTTAAAAACAGGGCAATGGAAAAAGGAAGGCACCCTTTTTAGAGGAATGAGAAAACCCGCAATAACTAAAGATAAAGAATTTATTTATTTACAGGAAGACGGTAAAATACTCACCTTTAAACCCCAAACAAGGGCGTTAAAAGAATATAAAATTGACTTAAACCTAAAGGGCTCTGAAATGCATTTTATTAACGAAAAGCTTTATATTATTGGGGGTTTTCAGGTAGAGGATTATAGAAAAGCACCTTCCAATGGTTTTTACAATATCAACGTGTCTGAGTTTTTTAAAACTAAACCAATTAATAATACAGCTTTTTAGTGCTATTTTTTACCACAAACACCCTAGCCTTCTTTAGTAGTAAGCTTTACTTCCCTGCTAAATTTTATTCTTTTAGGTAAAATGTAGAAAATTAGTGTTTTAAAAGGTTAAAGTTTTTAAATCAGTTGTTAAAAGTAGTATCTTTGGGAACTAAATACACAAAAAACACTAAACAAACAGCATGAAAAAACGCGGCTTTAAGTATTTTACTATTTTATTTCTATTAATATCTGTTTCAATGCTTGCTCAAAACAAGCAAGACAAGGAACAAATAATAAAAAACAATAATTTAAAAGAGCTAAACATTTTAAAAGAAAAATATTCAGAAGCTTATTCTAAACAAAAAAACAAAGCATTATTACTTGCCTCTAAAGAGGGCTGGAAAACTAGTTATACAGACGATAACGGCTCTTCTTTTGAGTTGATGCGTGTTTCTGAGGAGGGAAAACCATTGTACTACAGAACATTTAATGTAGCCGCAGCAAAATCAACAAGAGCTAATTTTTTACATAACAATGGTGGTTTAGGGTTAAATGTTGAAGGCCAAGGGATGACTGCATATATTTGGGACGAAGGAATAGCAAGAGCCACCCACCAAGAATATGACGGAGACGGGGGTGAAGATCGGTATTCTGTTGGAGACGGTACTAGCCTTCTAAGTTTTCACGGCGCTCACGTTACAGGAACCGTTATTGCATCTGGCTTTGAATCTGCAGCGAAAGGAATGGCGCCGAAAGCAAGTGCTGTTGGTTATGATTGGAATAATGACGAATCTGAAGTAGCAGAGGCTGCCGCAAACGGAATGTTAATATCAAATCACTCTTATGGTTTTGCTTCAAGGGATGCTGATGGGGAACCGTCACTTCCAGCTTTCTATTTTGGAGGATATATTAATGATTCTAGAAATTGGGATAATATTTTATACAATGCACCTTATTATTTAATGGTTGTTGCCGCAGGAAACGAGGGTAACGATGATACTGTAAATTTAGACCCGTTATCGGGGGAAAGTACCTACGATAAATTAACAGGACACTCTACTTCAAAAAATAATATAGTAATCGCAAACGGAACTGATGCGGATATAAATGAAGACGGAACCTTAAGTTCTGTGGATATAAATACAAGCAGTTCTGAAGGGCCTACAGATGATTTCAGGGTAAAACCAGATCTTATGGGTAATGGAACTGGTTTATATTCTACTTACGACACCACTGATAGTGCATATAATTCTATAACAGGAACTTCAATGGCTTCTCCTAATGTCGCAGGTTCTTTATTGTTATTACAACAATATTATAAGGAAACGTATGGCAACTTTATGAGAGCATCCACCTTAAAAGGCTTGGCTTTACATACTGCAGACGATGTTGCTAGTGTAGGACCAGATGCAGCCTCTGGATGGGGTTTAATGAACGCTAAAAAAGCGGCAGAGACAGTTACAAAAAAAGACTTTCAGTCTATAATCTCAGAAATTGAGTTAATAAATGGAAGCACCTACACGGTAGTGGTTAAATCAGACGGGATAGCACCTTTATTAGCCTCTATTTCTTGGACAGATTTACCAGGGCCTGTAAACTCGGGAACTGTAAATGATCCAACACCGGTTTTAGTAAACGATATAGATATTAGAATTACAAAAGGAGCAGGAGATGATTCAGAGACCTTTCTACCTTGGAGACTGACATCTGTGAACACAAATGAAAAAGGAGATAATGTAGTAGACCCATATGAAAGAATAGAAATAGAAAACGCATTAGGCGAGTATACTATTACAATTAGTCATAAAGGAGCCCTTGAGGGAGGGTCGCAAAAAATATCATTAATTGCTACAGGTGTTTCTTCAGGAATTGCCTTGTTGACGAGTGACAGTGCTAAAACAGTTTGTACAGACACGGTATCATTTGATTTTAGTTACGTAGAAACAGTTGGGGGAACTACTACCTTCTCTATAGAAGACCTTCCTGCAAACGCAAATGTAAACCTATCTAATACATCTTTAGGTGCAGATGGCCCTCTTACAACGACTTTTAGTAATTTAGATAATGTTGCAGCGGGACTGTATATTATAAATGTGACTGGAACTAATGGAAATGAGACTACAAAAACACCGATTCAACTAAGAGTAATTCATCCTACGTTTTTAGGAGAGATAATTCTACCTACATACCCTACAATGGGTCTTTCAGGAGTTACCGCTGTAAAAATGGATCTTTCTTGGCAAAAAAACAATAACGCAGAATCATATATAGTGGATGTCTCAGACAATCCTTCATTCGAGTCAATTCTATTTACTGAAACTAGCTACGATGCAAAATTTACAATAAAAGGAATGCAAAATAATACTGTTTACTATTGGAGAATAAAGCCCGAGAACTCTTGTGCTTCTGGAGACTATTCTCCTACATATAGTTTCCAAACAGGAATGAGTAATTGTTCTATAGCTTTTGAGGCAACTGACTTTTCAGAGGCAAGCATGGAAATAACAGCAGGCGAAACTGCTATTGTTTCGATGAACATCTTAGACAATATAATTATTGATAAAATTATAGTAAATACAGATATTAGCCATACTTGGCCGGGAGATTTAACAATTTCACTAGAGGCACCAGAAAGTATAAACGATAATGTTGTTTTATTCACAAGCCCTTGTTCAGGAGATGGTGTTGCGGATCTCCAAGACATTACAATTGATGATGCAGCAGACGAGCTAGTGTGTAGTAGTGTTGCTCCTGCGGTTTCAGGATCCGTTGCACCAGAAAGAAGCATGAGTCTACCTTTTTATGGTAAAGATGCTTTTGGTGAATGGAAATTAGTGCTTTTCGATGCGTATGACGGAGATGGTGGACAGATAAATAGTGCGAGTATTACCGTTTGTGATTTACAAACAAATACAAACATACCTTCGTTTCAGCATTCAGATATAGTTGTTGATAAAAACACAAGTTATACAATTACGAATGCAGATATGAACACCACTTCAGTCGGAGGAGGCAACCCACATGTATATACATTACTAAGCGTTCCTAATAAGGGTAGTTTGGTCCTTTTTGGGGTTACCTTGAAAGTTGGAGATACTTTTCAACAAAAACAGATAAAAGGAGGGCTTTTAAAATATGTTAATACACAAACGGCTTCTTTTAGTGATGAGTTTAAAGTTGATATAATAAACGGAGTTAAAGGATGGTTGTCAGGTAGTATAATAAAAATAACAGAGGCGACATTAAGTTTAGATAGTAATACACTTCAAGGGGTTTCTTTTTGGCCGAATCCTGTTAAAAATATTTTTAATGTTAAAATTACAAATCCAGATGCTGAAAAAGTATTTATAAGTTTGT
>CAJXAS010000006.1 GCA_913050305.1 uncultured Polaribacter sp.
ATGCCAGACAATTTTTAGGGGGATTAGAAAGACCCGATGTTGATAAAATTGATGGACTTTCTCCTGTGATATCTATTGAACAAAAAACAACAAATAAAAGTCCTCGTTCTACCGTTGGTACTATTACAGAAATTTATGATTTTTTAAGATTGCTTTTTGCAAGAGCGGCAGATGCGTATTCTTACAATACCAATCAGAAAATGGTAAGTTATTCTGATGAACAAATTAAAGATTTAATTTTAAAGGATTTTGATGGTAAAAAAGTAGCCGTTTTAGCACCCTTAATTAAGTCTAGGAAAGGACATTACAGAGAACTTTTTGAACAAATATCTAAACAAGGTTTTTTACGAGTTCGCGTAGATGGCAAAATTCAAGAAATTGAAAAAGGCATGAAACTTGACCGTTATAAAATGCACGATATTGAAGTTGTAATAGACAGATTAGCCATAAATAAATCTGTAGAGAAGCGCCTTGAAGAAACAATAAAAACAGCATTGTATTCTGGAAATAACATCTTAATGGTCATAGATGTTGATGACAATGAGCCAAGGTATTTCAGTAGAGAATTGATGTGCCCAACAACCGGAATTGCATACCCTAACCCTGAACCCAACACCTTCTCATTCAACTCACCAAAAGGTGCTTGTGATGGATGTAATGGATTAGGAATTACAAATGAAATCAACTTAAAAAAGGTAATTCCAGACAATACTATCTCAATAAAAAATGGAGGAATTGCACCTCTAGGAGATCAAAAAAATAGTTGGATTTTCAAGCAAATTGGAAATATTGCAGAACGTTATAAATTCAAATTAACCGACGCTATAAAAGACATTCCAAAAGAAGCACTAGAAATTATTTTAAATGGTGGTAATGAATCATTTGAAATTGAATCTAAAACTGTTGGTGTTAGAAGAAATTATAAAATAGATTTTGAAGGAATTATTGCCTTTATAGATAGCCAATATAATAATGCAGAAAGTACTTCGATAAAACGTTGGGCCAAAGGTTTTATGGATGAAGTTACTTGTTCTTCTTGTAACGGAAAAAGATTAAAAATAGCAGCACTCCATTTTAAAATTACTGACAAAAATATTAGTGATTTGGTGCAGATGGACATCACTGAACTAGCTAATTGGTTTCAAAATATTGAGAAAGATTTATCAAAAAAACAATTAATAATCGCCTCAGAAATATTAAAAGAAATTAGAACTAGAATACAGTTTTTAGTAGATGTTGGTCTCGATTATTTAACGCTAGATAGAACCTCTAAATCACTTTCTGGTGGTGAAGCTCAAAGAATTAGATTGGCAACACAAATTGGATCTCAACTGGTTGGTGTATTATATATTCTAGATGAACCTAGTATTGGATTGCACCAAAGAGACAACGAAAAATTGATAGACTCCTTAGTGAAACTAAGGGATATTGGCAACTCTATATTAGTGGTAGAACATGACCAAGATATGATTGAAAAAGCAGATTTTGTTTTTGACATTGGTCCTGGTGCAGGAAAACACGGTGGAGAAATTGTTTCTGCAGGAACGTTCGAAGAACTTAAAAAGCAAAAAACATTAACTGCAGATTACATTACAGGTAGAAAAAAAATTGAAGTTCCTAAAACAAGACGTGAAGGAAACGGTAAAACAATTAAACTCTATGGAGCATCCGGGAATAATCTAAAAAACGTTTCAGTAGAATTTCCTTTAGGAAAAATGATTTGTGTTACTGGCGTTTCTGGGAGTGGGAAATCGAGTTTAATTAACGGAACCTTGTACCCCATTTTAAATGCTCATATTTACAGAGGAGTAAAAAAGCCAATGCCCTATAAAAAAATTGAAGGTTTAGAATATGTTGATAAAGTAATCGATATTGATCAATCTCCTATTGGCAGAACACCCCGCTCAAATCCTGCAACATACACAAAAACATTTGATGAAGTTAGAAGCCTATTCGCAAAGACATCTGAAGCTTCAATTCGGGGATACAAACCTGGAAGATTTTCTTTTAATGTAAAAGGTGGTAGATGCGAAACATGCCAAGGTGGTGGCGTTCGTGTAATAGAAATGAATTTTTTACCAGACGTTCAAGTAGAATGTGAAACATGCCAAGGAAAACGTTTTAATAGAGAGACTTTAGAGATTCGTTATAAAGGAAAATCTATTTCAGATATTTTAAACATGACTATTGAAGATGCCACAGACTTCTTTGTTAAAATTCCTAAAATACACAGAAAACTAAAAACAATTAAAGACGTTGGCTTAGGCTACATCACCTTGGGACAGCAATCTACTACACTTTCTGGTGGAGAAGCCCAAAGGATAAAATTGGCTGCAGAGTTATCTAAAAGAGATACAGGAAATACTTTTTATATTCTTGATGAGCCTACAACAGGACTGCATTTTGAAGATATTAGAGTATTAATGGATGTTTTAAATGAGCTTGCAAACAAAGGCAATACTGTGCTAATTATAGAACATAATTTAGATGTTGTTAAATTAGCAGATCATGTTATTGACGTTGGTATGGAAGGTGGAAAAAATGGTGGAAAAATATTAGTTACAGGAACCCCTGAAAAAGTATCTAAACATAAAAAGAGTTACACCGCTAAATTTTTAAAGAAATTACTTTAATCGTTTATTTATAACCGATTAAAGTAAGCTCCCCCTTTAAAACACTCTTTGCGAACTTCTTGAATTCTACTTACTACTTAACGGTAATGTTTGTTAAATATGTATTTACTGTAAATTCAATTTTTAATTAACAATCATTTAAAGATTCAAAAAAACATCCTAGAGCATATTTTTATATTGAAATGATTTGTTTTATGAAGTTTCTCGTAATTAATCGCTTACACGTTACAAGTTGAATTATCACAAGATTACTCCAAAAAAAATACAAATAATATTTATAGTAATTATGAGTTTAGAAATCTTTAAGGGCAATATTAATTAGACCATTTTCATTTCTTAAAGTTTATTTCGAAATTAAACTCTCTATAGATTTATCTGTCTTTTTAATTTCCCTTTTTAAAGTCGTTAAGTGCACGTTTTGTTTCGTTTATTAATAACAGATTCCAATAGCCTTTAAATGTTTTGTGCTGTTAAATTATTAATAAAGAGAAAGGGTATTAATAAATCTAATTTTCTTAGGTTGATATCTTAATTGAAAAAACTCTAATCTAATTATTCATTTCTTAAAAAATAACTAAATTAGCAAACGAATTTTATAAAATAAATTAGATTAAAACACGCAGATTATGACGAACGATGATAGAAAAATAAAAGAAAAATTACAAACAAAAACTTGGAACGAAATTAAAACGAACGATTCATGGGCTATTTTTAAAATAATGGCAGAATTTGTAGAAGGCTACGAAAAATTAAGTAAAATTGGTCCTTGTGTGTCTATATTTGGCTCTGCGAGAACAAAACCAGATCATCCTTATTATAAATTGGCAGAAGAAGTTGCTTTTAAATTAACACAAAATGGTTACGGAGTTATTACTGGTGGTGGTCCAGGAATTATGGAAGCTGGTAACAAAGGAGCACGCAAAGGAAAGGGAATTTCTGTTGGATTAAATATAGAGTTACCTTTTGAACAACATGACAACCCATGGATAGACCGAGGGAAAAGTTTAGATTTCGATTACTTTTTTGTAAGAAAAGTAATGTTTGTGAAGTATTCACAAGGATTTATTGTGATGCCTGGTGGTTTTGGAACCATGGACGAGCTTTTTGAAGCAATAACCTTAATTCAAACAAATAAAATTGGACGTTTTCCAATTGTATTAGTAGGTACAAAATTTTGGGGAGGACTTCTAGATTGGATAAAAAACACCCTCTTAGAAGAAGGAAATATTAGCGAAAAAGATTTAAACTTGTTCAGAGTCGTAGATACTGCAGATGAAGCGCTAGAGCATATTAATAAATTTTACGCTAAATACCAATTCAAGCCTAATTTCTAATTACTTATATTGATTTCCCTCAAATTTTGGGGGAAATTTTAAATTTTAAGACCCTCTAGAATATAATTTATTTGAAAAAAATACGCTACATATTAACACTATTACTTTTATTTACTAATATTAGTTTTGCGCAGCAAAATGAAATAAAGATTAAAGCGACTTTAAATACAAATACAAATAATTTAAAGGTTCAGCAAGAAATTATATACTACAATAATTCAAAAGAAACTTTAAATCATATTTTTCTGCACAATTGGGCAAATAGTTTTAAAGATAGAAAAACACCACTCTCTAAAAGGTTTATTGAAGATTTTAGAAAAGATTTATATTTTGCGAAAGAAGAGGATCGTGGGTACTCTAAGATAAAAAACATCTCTATAAACTATAATAATATAATATATAAAGAGCTAGAAAGCAGAAAAGATATTGTTCAGTTATTTTTAGAAAATGCAATAAAACCGAATGAAAGCATTACTATAAACATTACTTATATTATAAAAATACCTAATGCTAAGTATACAGGTTATGGTTTTTATAAAAACGGTTACAGGTTAAGATATTGGTATATAACACCTGCAATTTATAACCAGGGTTGGCATTTAATGAGTAATTTAAACTTAGATGATTTATTTGAAGATTACACTACATTTAATATTGACCTCAAAATACCCAAACAACTGCACTTAACAGGTAGTTTAAAACAGATAAAAAAAAGTGATAAAACTCAAAATTCCTTTCATCTATATGGGAAGAATGAAAAAGATGTACTGGTAGATATTCAAAAAATAAATACATTTAAAAAGTTTACTACAAATACTCATGAAATACAGACAAATATATTAGAAGAAGAGGTAAGTAATAGTTTAACTCAAAATCTTTTAAACAGAGAATTAGAGTTTTTAACGGCATATTTAGGTATTTTACCCATCAACAAAATACTAATAGATGAAGTAATGTGTAGTAAAAATCCGGTTTATGGCTTAAATCAATTACCTAGTTTCATTAGACCTTTTTCAGATGTTTTCAACCATGATTTAAACCTATTTAAAGCATTATCACGAAAATATCTAAAACAAACCTTACTCTTAAATGAAAGAAAAGATTACTGGTTGATTGATGGACTGCAAAACTATTTAATGATAGAGTATGTAAATAAATTTTATCCAGAAATGAAACTTTTAGGAAAAGCAGCTGACACTTGGCTTTTAAGAAGATCTCAAATCTCAAAATTAAAATTTAATGATAAGTACCCTTTTGTATATCAATTTACAGCTAGACAATTTCTAGACCAATCTTTAAATACACCTGCCGATTTACTCTCTAATTTTAATAGAAAAATTGTTAGCAAGTACAAAGCTGGTTTGGGTTTTAATTACTTAAAAGGTTATTTAGGTGAGGAAGTATTAAATAAAAGTATCAAAGAGTTTTATCAGAAAAATAAACTTCTTATTTCCGAAATTTCTAACTTTAAAGAGATCTTAACTCAAAATACAGATAAAGATATTAGATGGTTTTTTAAAGACTACATAAAGACAAATAAGAAAATAGACTATGCTATCGAAGAAGTAAAAAAAACAAAAGATAGTTTAAAAGTTACCATTAAAAACAAACGTAACATTACTACCCCAATTGCATTATACGGTATAAAAAACAATGAGATAACTTACAAAAGGTGGTTCTCTAATATTAAAGACACACTAACTACAAGCATTCCTAAAGGTGTATTTGATCAATTAGTTTTAAATTATGAAAACATTCATCCGGAATACAATACTTTAAACAACTATTATAATACAGATAAGAAATTCTTTAATAAACCGTTAAAGCTTTCTTTTATAAAAGATGCAAAAGCACCCAATTATAATCAAGTATTCTATCAACCTAGATTTAGCTATAACTATTATGATGGACTAATTTTGGGCATGAAATTACATAACAAACCTTTAATAAAAAGAAATTTGATAGCTAAATTCCTACCCGGTTACGCAACCAAGAGTAACAAGGTAAATGGCTCTTTTTCTATACTATATAACCAATTTTTTGAAGATACAGATATCTATAAAATTTCATACGGTATTGCCGGAAACACACTTCAATATGCACCAGGATTGTCTTATAGTTCTTTAATACCATATGTATATCTTCAATTTAAAAGAAAATCTTTAAGAGACGCCACTAGCAAGTTCATTAGCGCAAAGGTAGTACATATAGATAAAGAAATTCTTCCAGGGACTGCCAAAACAGAGCGAGATAACTACAGTGTCCTTAGTTTAAGTTACAACTACATCAACCCAGATATTATAGAAGAAACTCGCTTTAACGTCAATACAGAGATTGCTGAAAACTTTTCTAAAGTTTCGGCAGATTTTAGGTATAGAAAACTTACCTCTTCGGACACACAATTAGACTTTAGAGTTTTTGCAGGCGCATTTCTTAAAAATAATTCTGAAGGAGACTATTTTAGCTTTGGTTTAGACCGCGCAAATGATTATTTATTTGAATTAGGGTATTATGGTCGTTCAGAAGACTCCGGTATTTTTAGTCAGCAATATATTATAACAGAAGGTGGTTTTAAATCTGTTTTACCAACAAGGTTTGCTAATCAATATATGTTGTCTTTAAATTCTAGTATTGGCTTATGGCGTTGGATAGAGCTTTACCAAGATGTTGCCTTTCTAAAAAACAAAAAAGAGCGTCTATTCTTTGGCTATGAAAACGGGATTAGATTAAACTTTGTACATAATATTTTTGAAATCTATTTTCCTCTTTACTCAAATAATGGTTGGGAGGTTTCACAAGCCTCCTATGCACAAAATATAAGGTTTACTTTTACTGGTGATGTAAATAGTATTTATAATTTTTTTAAAAGAGGTTTCTTGTAAAAAATTAAACACTCAAAACTAACCGAACTATTTTATTGCATTATTCGCAAAAAAAACATATTTTTAATTGATTCTATTGATGAATATTTAATATATTTATTTATATTTCTAAATATCAACTAAAAAAACTACCTTTGCAAAATTCCAAACCAAGAAAATAATGTCGCAAAAAACCCTAATTCAAGATAAAAAAGAACTTTCTTTTAAAGATTTTAAAGAGGAAGTTTTAAACGACTACAAAATTGCTAAAATTAGTAGAGAATGTAGTTTGCTTGGTAGAAGAGAGGTTTTAACCGGAAAAGCTAAATTTGGTATTTTTGGAGACGGAAAAGAAGTGCCACAATTAGCAATGGCAAAAGCTTTTAAAAAAGGTGATTTTAGATCGGGATACTACAGAGATCAAACCTTTATGATGGCTATTGGTGAACTTACAGCACAACAATTTTTTGCAGGACTGTATGCTCATACAAAAATAGAAATAGAACCAATGTCTGCCGGAAGGCAAATGGGTGGTCATTTCGCAACTCATAGTCTAAACGATGACGGTAGCTGGAAAAATCTTACAGAACAATATAATTCCAGTGCTGATATTTCTCCCACAGCTGCTCAAATGCCTCGTTTATTAGGCTTAGCACAAGCATCTAAAATATATAGAAACGAAAAAAGTGTGCAGCATAAAACTGATTTTTCTAATAAAGGAAATGAAGTTGCTTGGGGAACCATTGGAAATGCAAGTACAAGTGAAGGTTTATTTTTTGAAACAATAAATGCAGCCGGTGTTCTGCAGGTTCCGATGATAATTAGTGTCTGGGATGATGAATACGGAATTTCTGTGCATGCAAAACATCAAACCACAAAAGAAAGTATCTCTGAAATCTTAAAGGGTTTTCAGAGAGAAAATGAAGCTAATGGGTACGAAATTATTGTAGTAGATGGTTGGGATTATGTACAATTAGTCGATGTATACAGCAGAGCATCAATCATAGCTAGAGAACAACATGTACCTGTTTTAATTCATGTGAAAGAATTGACACAGCCTCAAGGACATTCAACTTCTGGCTCTCACGAAAGATATAAAGGTAAAGAAAGACTGCAGTGGGAAAAAGACCATGATTGTGTGGAGAAAATGCGAAAATGGATTTTGGATTTTGAACTAGAAACAGACTCTGGAGAAACTTTGCGCTTTGTAGATTCTGAAGAAGAAATAATAATTTTAGAAAAAGAAGCAAAAAAAACAGTAAATACTGCAAAGAGAAATGCTTGGAATGCTTACAATAACGAATTAATATCAGAAGCAGCAATTGCTGTAAAATTATTAAATAGGGTTGCTGAAAAAAGTGAAAACAAGGCTTTTATCACTAAATATAAAAATGATTTAGAGAAAATAACAGAACCAATAATTAAAGATATACTAATTGCTGCAAGAAAATCACTTCGTTATTTAAAAGAAGAAAACTTTGCAGAGAAAAAAGAACTTCAAAATTTTATAAAAGCAACTGTTAAAAATGCTGATGCTGTATACTCTTCTTACTTATTAAGTGAAAGTAAATACAGTGCCTTAAATGTTGAGGAGAAAAAGCCTGTATTTGCTCAAAACCAAAACTTAGTAGACGCAAGAGTTGTAATGAGAGATAATTTTGATGCTATCTTAAAAAAACATCCAGAAGTTATTATTTTTGGTGAAGATGCAGGTTTCATTGGAGACGTAAACCAAGGTTTAGAAGGACTTCAAGAAAAATATGGCGACATAAGAGTAGCAGATACAGGAATTAGAGAAGCAACCATAATTGGACAAGGGATTGGCTTAGCTATGCGTGGTTTAAGACCTATTGCAGAAATACAATATTTAGATTACTTACTGTACGCACTTCAAATAATGAGTGATGACTTGGCAACACTTCATTATAGAACTTTTGGAAAGCAAAAAGCGCCTTTAATTATTAGAACACGCGGACACAGATTAGAAGGAATATGGCATGCCGGATCTCCAATGGGAGGTATTATAAATAACATTCGTGGTATACATGTTTTAGTACCTAGAAACATGACTAAAGCTGCAGGTTTTTACAACACACTTCTAGAAGGTGACGAACCCGCATTAGTTATAGAATGTCTAAACGGATATCGTTTAAAGGAAGAACTTCCTTTAAATTTAGCAGAATTTAAAACTAAAATTGGCGTTGTAGAAACGGTAAAAGAAGGCACAGATATTACTATAGTTTCTTATGGTTCTACGTTAAGAATTGTTCAAGAGACTTCTAAAGAACTGCAACAAGCAGGCATTAATATAGAAATTATTGATGCGCAAAGCTTATTACCTTTTGACTTAAATAGTGATTGTGTAAAAAGTTTAGTAAAAACAAATAAACTGTTAGTAATTGATGAAGATGTTCCAGGTGGTGCATCCGCCTATCTTTTACAAGAAATTTTAGAAAAACAGAACGGATACCAATATTTAGATAGCAAACCTTGCACTTTAACAGCAAAAGCACATAGAACTGCTTATGGAACAGATGGAGACTACTTCTCTAAACCTTCTGCTGAAGATATTTTCGAAAAAGTATATGATATTATGCACGAATCGAACCCTGAAAAATACAAGAGTTTATATTAAAACATCCTTCTTATAATTATTTAAATGCTCAAAAATCTTCGATTTTTGAGCATTTTTTTTAACATATGAAACGTAATTATTCAATAGGTTTTTAATATTTTAGTTCCATCAATATACAAAAGCACTAGACCATGAAAAATCTGCTACTATATGCAATTATTTTTGTTTTTTTCCTTCCAATAGAAACGTTAGCGCAAAGAAAAAAAGTGAAAAAGAAAAAAAGAGAGGAAACTGTTAATACTATTAAAAAAAGTAAAGCTATTTTATATACTGACTTTGTAAATGAAGGCACAAAAACCGATAAGGGCTTATTTAAAGTGCATGAGAATAAAGAAAAATTTATCTATGAAATTCCAAAGTTGTACTTGGGAAAAGAAATGTTATTAGTAACGAGAATTAAAGAGCTTCCTGCGGGTTTAGGGGGAGGTTATGTAAATGCTGGATCTAAAATTAATACCCAGGTTATTGTTTGGGAACAATATAAAAACAAGGTACTTCTAAAAGTAAAATCTTACAATGCCATAGCAAATGATTCTTTACCAATTTATAAATCTGTTAAGGCAAATAACTTAGAGCCTATCATTTACGCTTTCGATATAAAATCTCAAAACATAGATTCTACTGCTGTGCTAGTAGACGTTACAAAATTATTTTCTACCGATGTAAAAGCGATTACAGCACTACCAACTTTTTATAGAAAAACGTATAAAGTAAAAAAATTAGATACTTCTCGAAGCTTTATCAATAGTATAAAAAGTTATCCAAAAAACATTGAAGTTGTGCAAGATTTCACTTTTGAATCAGATACGCCACCCAGTAATAAAAGCACAAATACCATTACTATTCGCATTAATCAATCTATGATTTTATTGCCAGAGAACCCAATGATGTCAAGAGTTTATGATAAAAGAGTTGGTTATTTCTCTTTAGGCAATGTAGATTATAATTCTGAAGCCTTAAAAGCAGATAGCAAAAGGTATATTAAACGCTGGCGCCTTGAACCAACAGATGAAGATGCTTACAATCGCGGCGAATTGGTTGAACCTAAAAAACCTATTATCTATTATTTAGATCCTGCCACACCTAAGAAATTAAGAAAATACATAAAACAAGGTGTAGACGATTGGCAAAAAGTATTCGAAACAGCTGGCTTTAAAAATGCCATTATGGCAAAAATGCCCCCAACCAAATCAGAAGACCCAGAGTTTAGCATGGAAGATGTGCGATACTCTTCTATTAGGTATGTAGCAAGCACAACTAGAAATGCGGTTGGACCATCTGTATCAGATCCCAGATCTGGCGAGATTTTAGAAAGTGATATTATTTGGTACCACAACCATTTACGTTCTTACAGGAATAGATATTTATTAGAAACTGGTGCTGCAAATCCGTCTGCAAGAACGTTAAACACCACAGATGAAGAGATTGGAGATATGATGCGTATGGTTATTGCACATGAAGTTGGACATGCTTTAGGTTTACCTCACAATATGGCAGCTAGTTTTGCATACCCAACCGATTCTTTACGTTCCGGAAGTTTTACACAAAAAAACGGTATTGCTGCTACAATTATGGATTACGCTAGATATAATTACGTTGCGCAACCGGGCGATAAAAATATTCGTTTTATAAGACAATTGGGACCATATGACCACTATGCAATCAACTGGGGGTATCGAAAAATAGCAAATATAAATAAGCCCGATGATGAAGTTAAAATATTAAATAAATGGATTGAAAATAAAGCAGATAATCCGATTTATAGATTTGGTGGACAACGTTTTGACCCTTCTGCACAAACCGAAGGAATAGGCAATAACCAAATAAAATCTAGTACATATGGAATAAAAAATCTGAAAATTGTTGCTAAAAACTTACCAAAGTGGACTTCTGATCAAACTAATAATTATGAAGATTTAAGTGAATTGTATGGGGAATTGTTAAGTGTTTGGGGCAGATATGTTGGCCATGTAGCAGGAAATATTGGAGGTGTTTATGAGTTTAATAAAAAACCATCTCAAATAGGAGAAATCTATATACCTACTTCAAAAGCAAAACAAAAAGAGTCTTTAAATTGGTTACAAACAAATGTTTTTCAAACTCAGAATTGGTTGTTAGATAAAAATATTTTAAACAAAATTAAAGAGGCTGGATATAGTGAGATGCTGACAAAGTACCAAAACAGATTTTTAAGAATATTACTAAATACTAAAACCTTAAAAAGACTTATTGATACAGAAGTTATTCAAGAAAACCATTATGCCGCAATAGATATGGTGGGCGACTTAAGAAGAGGAATTTTCTCTGAAACAAGGACTATTAAAAATGTTGATCTTCATCGAAGAAACCTTCAAAAATCTTTTATCAACAGATTGTCTAGTTTAATGAAAGATGTTTCGATTCAGAATACAGATATTCCTTCAATTATTCGTGGTGAATTAACCACATTAAAATATCAATTAAATGCGGCAAGTAAAAAAACAGTAAATAAAATAACAAAGTATCATTACAAGGATTCTGTTATTCTAATTAACAATATTTTAGACCCAAAGTAAGAGAACTCTACTATCCTTAAAAAAGGATAGATTCTCTATTTATCTTTTAAGTATAATATTACCTATTGCGCACTCTAAACAACGTTTAGGTGCGCAATAATTATTTTTAAGCTCCAATAAAGTCTGTGTATCGAAAGCATTTTTAGAACTTACTCCAATTTCAGAAAATTTAGAAATGATGCTATTTTTCTCTGGCTTCATCTTTTTAAGAAGTACTAAAAAAAATTCTTCATGCACTTCTCCTCTGCTTTTTTGAAACAAAAATTTTAATGGAATAATCGTATTAATAATTAACAAATCGATAAATGAAGTTGTGATTTTTTTTGATGATTTTTTTGATATCGAATCGAAATTATAATGTGTTTGCCAAAAAGGATTTACAACAACAGTAAATATTTCATAAAACTCCTCTAAGTTGTCTATCGCTATCAATTTAGAAAACAGGTTTTGGTGTTTATGAAATAACGCGACTAATTGAGCTATTCTAATGGTTGGGAAATTATTAGGACGCATTCTGAAAAAAGAAAATTCGTTTTTAGGAATGTGATTTAACTTAAACTTATGTTTTAAATAATCATATTCCTTTCTTAATTCTTTCTGATATTTGTCTTCAGTTTCCTCCTCTAAAAAACCTGCCTGACCAAAGAGTAAAGCAGCCAGCTGATTTGTACGAAAACTGAGTTTCTTAATTACAGAATAGTCTACAGACTGTGCCAATCTTAAAAAAGAGTTGCCATTTACTTTTAACCCAAAATTCTTTATTAATAATTGAAATAAAACTGCTTCAAAATTATTATTTTCTTGTTGTAATAAAGTATTTATTTCCTCAGATTTTCTTTCAAGGCGGTCAAAAAATAAACGTTCTTTCCAATTATTAAAAATAAATTTATCAACCGTAGAAATAGCATTTTTGCAAGGAAGCCAGGTGGTTGGTGCTAAAAATAAATTTTTATACTTATTTAAAACAGTTTCGTCAATAAAATTTTTTAAAACCAAAGTTGGGATTGGCTTATTATTTTTCATGTAAATAGCAGCATCATTCTCCCAAACTACATGCAAAATAACTGCATCATAATTTAAATCTTTTTCATGGTTATGCATATACCAATCTGAAGCCTTTAAATGGATTTCTACATTTCCTATCCAAGTTTGTCCATCAATTTTTAATTGTGCATTTAAAAAATCCGGTCCAGCATTTTTATTATGTAAACCGGACTTTATAATTGATAAATGCTCATTACCTGTTGTCTTAAAATCTACCTTTGAAAACATTTTGTACAGCCATACATAATGCAAAAAATCTTCATTCATGCTTTTTATTATCAATGTACAAAAAAATTGATACTTCTATAAATTTATATAATTACCACATTGATATTAAATAGTAATATTGCACTATTTTTGCATTTCAAAATAAGAATAATGAATATTATAGATAGTTTAAAATGGCGCTATGCTGTTAAAAAATTTGATACGAACAAAAATCTTTCAGAGAAACAAATAGAAACGTTAAAAGAAGCCTTTAATTTAACAGCTACATCTTACGGCTTGCAGCCGTTAAAATTAGTGATAATTAAAAATAAAAAAATTCAAGAAAAACTTGTACCGTTCTCATGGAATCAACAACAGATTTTGCAAGCATCTCATCTATTAGTAATATGTATAAAAGATAATTACACAACTAAAGAAGTAGAAAACTACTTTAATTTAGTGCAAAAAATTAGAAATACACCTGATGAAGTTATCAATCCATTTAAAAAGTTTTTAACTGCAGAAATTGCAAAAAAAACACAAGAAGAATTATATGTTTCAAATAAAAATCAAGCCTATATTGCTCTTGGGAATTTGTTAACAGTTTGTGCTTCACAGGAGATAGATTCTTGTCCAATGGAAGGTTTTACACCAGAAAAATATGATGAAATTTTAGACCTAACAAAAGACAATTTAAAATCCGTATTAGTTTTACCTGTAGGCTTTAGAGCATCAGATGATTATATGAAAGATTTAACAAAAGTGAGGAAAAATATTTCTGATAGCATCATTGAAATTTCTTAATTTATAATTATCACTTTTCGACTTCATTTAAAAGATATTTCAATTCTGTTAAGAACGGAATCGAAAACTTTAAATACCTATTAAACCTTTTAGCTAGAAACATAAAATCGTATTTTTGAAACGTAATAAAAAAAACAAAAAATGAGTACATCAGTAAGGAATTTAGAACCAAAAGAAGTTTGGAATATGTTTGCAGATTTAAATGCAGTTCCTCGTCCTTCAAAAAAAGAAGAACGTGTTATTCAATTTATGGTAGATTTTGGTAAAAAACTAAATTTAGAAACATTTGTAGATAAAGTTGGCAATGTTATTATTACTAAACCTGCAACAAAAGGTTTAGAAAATAGAAAAACAGTAGTTTTACAAAGTCACTTAGACATGGTGCATCAAAAAAACTCAGATACTATTTTTAATTTTGAGAAAGAAGGAATTAAAATGTTAATCCAAGGAGATTGGGTTACTGCAGATGGTACAACTTTAGGTGCAGATAATGGTTTAGGAGTTGCTTCAATAATGGCTGTTTTAGCTTCAACAGAAATTGAACACCCTAATCTAGAGGCCCTCTTTACGATAGATGAAGAAACCGGTATGACCGGTGCAATGGGTTTAGAAGGTGGTGTTTTAAAAGGTGAAATTCTGTTAAACTTAGACACAGAAGAAGATGATGAAATTGGAATGGGCTGTGCTGGAGGAATTGACGTAACTGCCATAAGAACATATAGAGAAGAGCTAGTGCCTGAGACAGCAACTGCTTTTACTATTTCTGTGAAAGGTTTAAATGGTGGTCACTCTGGAATGGATATTATTAAAGGTTTAGGAAATGCTAATAAAATAATGAATCGTTTATTATTTGAAGGAGCTACTAACTGCGGTTTAAAAATATCTGAAGTTAATGGAGGTAGTTTGCGAAATGCAATTCCAAGAGAAAGTTTTGCCTTAGTTACTGTAGATACTGCTTCTAAAGAATTTTTCTTATTGAATACAGGCAGACTTATCAGCAACATAAAAGAAGAGTTTTCAACAATAGAAAGTAACTTAATAATAGAGATTCAAGAAACTCAGCTTCCAGAAAAGGTGATGGAATTAGGCGTGCAAGAAGGGTTTTTAAAATCTACTTACGCTGCTTTTAATGGAGTATATAGGATGAGCCCAGATATAGAAAACTTAGTAGAAACTTCTAATAATATTGCTAGAGTTATTGTAAAATCTGGCCAAATTAAAATTGGATGTTTAACACGTTCATCATCTGAAACTAATAAAATTGACTTAGCAAATTCATTGAAATCTGCTTTTGAATTGTCTGGTTTTGACGTTGAGCTTTCAGGCGAGTACCCAGGTTGGCAGCCGAATATAAATTCCGAAATACTAGATATTGTATCTAACTTATATGAGAACTTACATGGAGAAAAAGCAAAAGTTGAAGCTTGTCATGCAGGTTTAGAATGCGGTATCCTGGGACAGAACTACCCCGAAATAGATATGGTTTCCTTTGGACCGACTATAAGAGGTGCACATTCACCTGATGAACGCGCAAGTATTTCATCAACTAAAAAATTCTGGAGATTCTTAATAGAAATATTGGGGAATATTCCCAAAAAATAAATAGTACTGTTTTAGAAAACATCAATTAAGGCGAGTTAGTAAGAAATACTTTAGGCGTAGCCTTCTAATTATAATTTCTTAATCAAAAATATTAGAAATTTATTTAATTAAGTGACTTTCATAAAATGATTTATTTTATGAAAGTCACTTATCTTTTTTTAATTCTGGTTATTAAAAAAAACAGGTTTAAACTCCCTAATATCACAAATTTTTGCTTTTGTGTTTTTGTTAACATCTTTCACTTCTTAAAAAGATAATTAATTGTAAATTTACTTCGTAAAAATCCTCTGATATTAATGGGAAAAATAATTGCAATAGCAAATCAAAAAGGTGGAGTTGGTAAAACTACCACAAGCATAAACTTAGCAGCTTCTTTAGGAGTTTTAGAGAAAAAAGTACTATTAATTGATGCTGACCCGCAAGCAAACGCTTCTTCTGGCTTAGGAATTGACGTTGATGCAGTAGAAGGTGGAACCTATCATGTTTTAGAACATTCAATTTCTGCAAAGGATGCAATTGTAAAAACCTCATCACCCAATGTAGATATAATTCCAGCAAATATAGATTTAGTAGCTATTGAGATAGAATTAGTAGACAAAGAAGATAGAGAATATATGCTAAAAAAAGCATTAGTTAATATTACAGATGATTATGATTATATTTTAATTGATTGTGCACCATCTTTAGGATTGATAACCCTAAACTCTTTAGTTGCAGCAGACTCTGTAATTGTTCCAATTCAATGTGAATATTTTGCCTTAGAAGGTTTGGGTAAATTATTAAATACTATAAAAAGTATTCAAAATATTCATAATACAGAATTAGATATTGAAGGACTATTATTAACCATGTTTGATTCTCGATTACGTCTTTCTAACCAAGTCGTAGATGAAGTTAGAAAACATTTTCATTCAATGGTTTTTGAAACTATTATAAGAAGAAACACACGTCTGGGAGAAGCTCCAAGTTTTGGTGAAAGCATTATTGCCTATGATGCGACTAGTAAAGGAGCCATAAATTACTTAAATTTAGCTCAAGAATTAATAAAAAAGAATTCGTAAAATGGCAAAAGCAACCAGAAAGCAAGCTTTAGGTAGAGGATTATCTGCTTTATTAAAAGATACTCCAAATATTAACGCTGCAACAGATAAAAATGCAGCAAAATTAGTGGGTAGCATCATAGACTTAGAGTTAGATGCTATTGAAGTAAACCCTTTTCAGCCAAGAACTTATTTTGACAAAGAAGCTTTAAGAGAATTAGCTAATTCTATTAAAGAGCTTGGTGTAATTCAACCAATTACAGTAAGGAAATTAGAAGGAAATAAATTTCAGTTAGTTTCTGGAGAGCGCAGATTTAGAGCTTCTAAATTAATAGGTAATAAAACAGTACCTGCATATATTAGATTAGCAAATGACCAAGAAATGCTAGAAATGGCTTTGGTAGAAAACATTCAGCGTAAAAATCTAGATCCAATAGAGGTAGCACTTTCTTACCAACGTTTGATTGATGAAATTCAATTAACGCAAGAAGATTTGAGTATTAGAGTAGGAAAAAAACGTTCTACAGTAACAAATTATTTACGACTATTAAAACTAGATCCTATTTTACAAACAGGAATGAGAGATGGTTTTATATCTATGGGACATGGTAGAGCTATGATTAATGTAGATGATTCAGAAGAACAACTAGCTATCTATGAAAAGATATTACGAGAAAAACTATCTGTTAGACAAACTGAAGATTTAGTTAAGAGTTTAAAATCAGGAACGATTGCAAAACCGAAGAAAAAAATGGTACCTGCTTTCGTTAAAAATAGTTTAAAAGATATAAATGATTACTTTGGTCATAAGGTAGATGTTACTTTAAGTGCGAATGGAAAAGGGAAGATATCTATTCCTTTTCATTCTGAAGAAGATTTTAACCGCATAAAAAACTTACTAAAATAAGTGTTTTCAAAAAATAACATTTTAACATTTTTAATATTATTATTCTCTTTGCATCTTTATTGTCAAAAAGATTCTACGCGTGTAAAAGAAAGAAAATCAAAAGAGAACTTATTTATACAAGAAGGGCTTTACAAACCTCTTGCCCCTGCTAAAGCAGCATTTTATTCGGCAATTTTACCAGGTATGGGCCAAGTATACAACAAAAAATACTGGAAAGCTCCTCTTGTTTGGGTAGCCTTGGCGGCACCAACTTATTTTTACTTAGACAATAATAGCCAATACAAACGATTTAGAACCGCTTACAAATTAAGAAAAACAGGATTACAAGACGAATTCACAGACGACTTAGGCAATGTATCCGTTTCTTTAGAAACTTTAGAAAAGGCGCAAGAACAATTAATGGAAAATAGAGACTTATCTTTAATGTGGGGAGTAATATTATATGTTTTACAAATTATAGAAGCTAGTGTAAATGCACATTTATTGCAGTTTAACACAGATGATAATTTGTCTTTTAGACCTACCTTTGTTAACAACCCTATATTATTTAACGCCCCAAAAGTTGGCTTTACCTTAAAATATACTTTTTAAAATGAAAATTGCATTATTAGGTTACGGAAGAATGGGAAAAGAACTTGAAAAAATTGCAGTTTCTAGAGGACATGAAATCGTTATAAAAAAAGATATTAATGATACTATTGATATTCATTTAGCAGACGTTGCGATTGATTTTAGCATACCAACCTCAGCATTCGATAATATTTCTAACTGCATTAAAAATAAAGTTCCAGTAATTTCTGGAACCACTGGTTGGTTAGATAAGCACCAGGAAGCAATTGAACTTTGTGAAAAAGAAAAAGGAGCCTTCATTTACGCTTCTAACTTTAGTTTGGGTGTAAATATATTTTTTGAATTGAATAAACAATTGGCTAAAATGATGAACTCTTTAGAAAATTATAACATTTCTATAGAAGAAATTCATCATATGAAAAAATTAGATGCACCAAGCGGAACAGCAATAACAATAGCTGAAGGAATTATAGAAAATTCTTCAAAAGAAAACTGGGAACTTGGCGAAAATTCTTCAAAAGAAAATATACCAATTGTTGCGAAAAGAATTCCTGAAGTACCCGGAACTCATACTATTTGGTATGACTCTAAAGTAGACACTATAGAAATTAAACATACAGCCCATAGTAGAAAAGGCTTTGCATTGGGTGCTGTTGTTGCTGCAGAATGGCTTATTGGTAAAACCGGCGTATTTAGCATGAAAGATGTGTTAAATATCCGTTAAAAAGTGTAACTTTTTCTTTATTTTGCGCCTTATCTAAAACTAAATATAATTCTTGTTATACAAGATTTTAAAATATAATAATTATGAATTTTACTGAATGGTTTCTCTTTTTTCTTATAATTCAGGTACTACATTTTTTAGGAACTTGGAAATTGTATGTAAAAGCTGGCAGAAAAACTTGGGAAGCTGCTATTCCTATTTATAACGGGATTGTTCTAATGCAAATTATTAATAGGCCAAAATGGTGGATTCTTTTACTATTTATTCCTGTGATAAATTTGTTAATGTTTCCCATAATTTGGATTGAAACCGTCAGAACATTTGGCTTTTATAAAAAGTTAGATTCCCTTTTAGCAATTGTAACGCTAGGATTTTATATTTTCTACATTAATTATGCGACAGACACAAAATACAATGCAGGCAGAAGTTTAAAACCGCGTTCTGAATTTGGTGAATGGGTGAGCTCGATAACCTTTGCAATTATTGCAGCCACTATAGTGCACACCTATTTTATGCAGCCTTTTACCATACCAACCTCTTCTTTAGAAAAATCTTTATTAGTAGGAGATTACTTATTTGTAAGCAAATTTCATTATGGTGCTAGAGTGCCATCTACCTTAGTTGCATTACCAATGGTGCATGATTCTATTCCTTTTACAAAATCTGCATCCTATTTTAAAAAACCACAATTACCTTACACAAGATTGCCGGGTTTACAAAACATAAAAAATAACGATATTGTTTGTTTCAATTGGCCGGCAGACACATTGGCCACTATGTGGGGAGATACTTCTGGGAAATTTACTTATAAACCAGTAGATAAGAAAACCAACTATGTAAAACGTAGCGTTGGTATTGCAGGAGATTCTTTAGAGTTAAGAAACGGATATGTATATATTAACGGAAAGAAAAACGAATTACCCGACAGGGCTAAAATTCAGTTTTATTACACCTATGAGGCCAAGACACCCATCGATGCAAATAACTATCCTCGGTTTTTAATTAAAAAAGAAAGAACAGGCGTTTATAGCATATTATCTGAATATTGGAACAATGCTAAAGTACAAGAAGCTATAAAGAAAAACGGAAATTTATCAAAAATGTCATCAGACTCTTTATATACCGAAGTTGCTGGTGGTATAAACCCTGATTTTGCAAGACGCTTAAAAATGGAATCTGTTGCGAATAAAATAAATATTAATCTAACAGAAGATGAGGCTATTCGTTTAAGGAAATTGCCACAAACAGTTGCGGTTACCAAATTAAATTTTGATGCAGATAATGCGATTTTCCCACATATAGCTAGTAACAAATGGAGTCAAGATAACTTTGGCCCTATTTATATTCCGAAAGCGGGTGCAACTGTAAAAATAGATGCAGCCTCTTTACCTTATTACAAACAGATTATAAAAAATTATGAAAATAATGATTTAGCTGTTGTTGGTGATGCGATTTTCATCAACGGAGAAAAAGCAGACTCTTACACCTTTAAGCAAGATTATTATTGGTTAATGGGAGATAACAGGCACAACTCTTTAGATGCGCGTTATTGGGGATATGTTCCTTTTGACCATGTTTTAGGAAAACCTGTTATGATTTGGTGGAGTTGGGATGCAAATGCCGCATCTTTTGGCGAAAAGGTAAAATCTATCCGTTGGGATAGAATGTTTACAACTGTCCACGGAGAAGGCACGCCTGTTTCATACAGGTATTTAGTTCTTGTTTTAATTGCTTTGTACTTCGGATATAGCTTTTATAAAGGAAAAAAGAAAAAAGTTAAGTAAGAATATGAAACGAAAAAGATATGATTTTTTTTCGCGTTAACTGAATATTGAATTGATACAATGGCATTATTTATACCTACATACTTCTCTCCTATTTCTCAATATTCAGAAATAATAAATACAGATGAAGTAATCTTTGAGGTACATGATAATTTTCAAAAACAAAGCTATAGAAACAGATGTTACATTTTTAACACCAACGGAAAGCAATTATTAAATATTCCTGTTAAACACCCTAATAGCTCTTCTAGAAAGCAGACAAAAGACACGCTTATAGGAAATGCAACACATTGGCAGGATCAACATTTTAAGTCGTTAAAAACGGCATATCGAAACTCTCCTTTTTTCGAATTCTATGTAGATGATATTGCCAATATTTTCGAAAAAAAATACACCTACTTGCATGATCTAAATATTGATACCTTTTTATTTATTTCTGAAGCACTACAAATAAATTCGAAGTTTAAAAAAACTAGTTCTTATAGTGAAGTTTTAGAAAATAATGATCACAGAAATTTAGCAGCTATTAAAACGCAACCAAAAAATGTGGTCAAACCGTACACTCAAATGTTTGACGATAAGCACGGTTTTCTTCCAAATCTATCCATTTTAGATCTTTTATTTATGGAAGGTCCTAACGCTATAAGCTTCTTGGAAAAAAATGTTCAATAGTGTATTTATAATCCATTACGGCCTGCACTTTATTGCTCCCGCTCTAATAGCCTATTTCTTTTTTAGAAGCAATTGGAAAATAGTTTATGTAATTTTCTTATTATCTATGTTCGTAGATTTAGACCATCTTTTAGCAACTCCTATTTTTGATAAGAACCGCTGCAGTATTAACTTTCACCCTTTACATTCTTATATAGCAATGGGGTTTTATGTAATTGGTTTATTTTTTAAAAAGACCAGGATTCTCTGTTTTGCATTATTATTTCACATGCTTACAGATACTATAGATTGTTATTTGTAGTATTTTTTAACTAAAAGATCTATTTCATTTGAAATCTTCCATTTTAAGATTAAGTATAAATAAATAACTGTAATTAAAACACTTTTTAAGGCAATATTAATTAAAGGTGTTATGCTAAATTCTAAAATTTCAATTTCTGGTGAAGAAAAATCCCAGAAATAGAAAGCACTAAATAAAACAAAAATAATAAGAATCATTTTCCAAGACTTTGCTGTAAAAGGAGTTATTGTAAATTTGTGATGCACAAACCACAACTTTACAGTATTAAAAAAAACAATTGTAATTAAGGTTGCTAAGGCCAAACCATCTGTACCAATATCTAAAGTAAAATAGAAAAATGTATTTAAAAAATACACTAGAAAAGACATCCCTAATGCAAGTGGTAATGCAACTTTGTAAAATTTAGAATTATTTATAATAGCGCCATTACTTCCTAAAAACATGGTATATAATTTAGCTAAAGAAATCATTAAAACAACATACTCCCCGCCAGCATATCCTTTTTCTGGCATTAATTTAAAAAGTTCGCCAACACCACAATTTACCAATAAAAAAAATAATCCCCCTACTAAAAGTAAGTTTATAGAACTTTTTTTATATAAGCTTTCTACTTCTATTGTATTAGCCTCGTTTAAAGATTTAGATGTTAATGGTTGTAAAATTTGTGTCATTGCTCTACTAGGGGCTTCAATAAAAGAACCAATAAATACAGCTACAGAATAATATGCTGCTTTTTCTATAGCATCTTTTCCAGGAATCATAATTTTATCAATATCTAATAAAATAGCCCCTGCGCTTCCCGCTAAAATAATATATCCCGAATATTTAATAACTTCTATGTAATTATCTGGTAACTTGAAATAAAATTTTGGAAAGTACATTGAAAAAGCATACGACATCATTACAAAGGCTCTGATAAGATATGCAATAGTCAGATAGAAAATAAATTCAGTTTTTGTTATTAAACCAAAGAAAACAGCAGACAGAAGAATCATTACAACTACTCTATTCCATAACTCTTTTAGTATATTTCCAAAGACAGTTTGAAAATGTACTTTAGTCCAAGAATAGAATAACTCAAAATAAGCACAGGCCACAGCGATTAAATAAATGAAAAATGTATAACTTTCTATAATTTGATTCTCTTTCACAACCTTACTCATAATCCATTCGTGAAAATAATCCCAAAGAAAACCAATAGGTAAAGCAATGAGTAATGGTAAGAAAATTACAGAAGATAAAAATTTATCTTTTTGTTCTTTTGTTTCATATGAGGAGTAAAACTTAACAATGGTATATTGTATACCGAAAGCTGTTAATGGCATAATTAAATTAGAAGCAGATAACAAAAATGTAACCATTCCATAAAATTCTGACTCTAAAATTCTTGGGTAAAAAACAATGGTATTTACACCGCCAATTAAAAATGCACCATAAATAATAATTGTATTTCTAAAAGATTGCCTTAATACAATTCCCATACTACGAATTTAAACTTTTTAAAATAAACGCTAATTTTTTTGTCAATTCTTTCCTGTGATATTTTTTAATATTACTCAAATCTACTGTCAATTTATCTTCTTTGTATTTTTGATATAATGCTACGATTTCTAATTTCAATTTTTCTTCCGCATCAAAATTCACTATAACTCCCGAGTTTGTTTCCTGCAATATTGTGGCCAAATCGCCTTTCTCTGGTCCTATTGCTAAAATAGGTCGTTTTGCTTTTAGATACTCAAATAATTTTCCTGTAAGGATACCCTTGTTATTTTTTACATTCGGAATTAACAACAACAATACTTGCGATTTATTCTGATAAGCTATGGCTTCTTGATGAGAAACATACCCTACAAAATCAGTATTCTCATTTAATTTATTAGCCAAAATTTCTACTTTAACTTCTTCCGAGATATCTCCAATAAAATTTAATTGCAAGTCTTTTTTAAAGGTTTCACTTTCTTTACAAAGACCTTTTAAGACTTTAAATAAAAGATTTGGATTGCTTTGTTTTGGCAATAAACCAATATAAGATATTGAGAATTTTGTATCTAAAATCACGTTCTTAGAAGCTAAAAATTCATCATCAAAACCATTGGTAATTACTTCCACTTTTTTTGCTGTTTTTGCTAATTCTTCTTTTAAAGAATTGCTCACTGTTAAAATACAATCTGAATTTCTCAAAATTCTTTCTTCTAATCTTTTATTTTTATTTTTAGCAAATGCAAGTTGATTAAAATCTTTATTGTAATACAAATTTGACCATGGGTCTCTAAAGTCTGCCAACCACTTTATAGTGTTTTTTTGATGTAATTTTTCTGCAATTAAATGCATGCTATGCGGTGGTCCAGTAGAAATAATTACATCTATAGCATGATTATCTAAATACTTTTGAAGATAGTTTACAGAAGGTTTTACCCAGAATATTTTAGGGTCTGGAATGAAAAAATTACCTCGTATAAAAGAAAGAAATCCGCCTTTACTGACATTCGAAATCCCTTTATTTTTATGTTTATTTTTTTTCCAAAATAAAAAATCTGTCGGTTCCCAAATAGGCTGCTTTAGAATCTTTATCCCCTTAGGTACTTCATTTAAAAGAGATATATCTTGTTTTAAATAATTTGCATTTTCAACAGTGTACACTACAGGCTCTATTCCGAATTCTTGTAGATACTTTACGAACTTCAACCAACGTTGTACGCCAGAACCTCCTGCTGGTGGCCAGTAATATGTAATTATTAAGACTTTCAATATTGCATATTATTATACAAATTAATTAATTCTTTAGAGGTTTGTTCCCAAGAAAACTCATTTTGAACGAATTTTTTACCACTTTCTCCTAACGCTATTCTTAGAGCTTTGTTTTTATACAAAGCTACCACTTTATTCGAAAAGTCTTCAAAGTCTCTTTCTTTATGAACCAAACCACAAGCTACTTTTTCTACCAGTTTTCTCTGAGCAATTGCATCGCTTACTAATAATGGTTTTGCCAAACTCATATATTGAAAAATCTTGTTTGCATAGGCAACGTCATGTTGCAAGTTTCTATGCAAGGGTGAAATACATATTTCACTCGATAAAATATAAGATTGAAAAAGAGATACATTTTGCCAACCTTCAAAATCCACAAATTGTTCTAATTGCAAGTCTTTTACTTGCTTTCTTAGTATTATATCTGTGGTGTTTTTACCTACAATTACTAATTTAATTTCAGGAATAGTATCTTTTAACTTCACTAGTGCCGCAATAGCTGTTTGTATTCCTCTTCTTAAATGCGTGTCACCTAAATAAAGAATTACAAAGTTGCTCTTGTATTTTTTAATAATAGTTTCATTAACTTTATAGTCTTCAAAAAAAGTTTTCCTTATTGTATTTGGTACTAGAACTAATTTGTCTTTTTCCAATGGTAATCGCGCTGCCAAAGTCTCTATAAACTCTGGAGAGACTGCAATCACTTTATTTGCTTTCTTTATAAACTCCTCTTCCTTTTGCTTCCATTTTTTTGGAGAAATAAGATACTTTCCTGGAAATTTTTGAAGATGTGGGTACAACTTCATTACCTCTGGCATATTATCATGCAAATCTAAAACTATAGGTAAATTAAAATTCACATTTACTTTATAAACAGCTCCCGCAATTCTCATATCATGAATATGTAAAGCCTCTATATTAGTTTCTTTTATAAATTTAGCAATCTTCTTTTGCATTATAACTGAATACAATGGTATTGTATATGCTAATGCAGAAAGTTTATACTCGATAGTATTAGAGCTATATCTCCTTACTTGAATTCCGTTTATAGTATCAAAAGCTTTTTCATCAGCATATTTTAAACAAAAAAGAAATACTTCATGACCGTTTTCTACCAAAGAAACGGCTTCGTTCTCTACCCTTGGGTCTGGAGGAAACGGAGCATCTAATATCATTCCTATTTTCATGACGCTACCTTCTTCTTATCATAAAAAAACCACCCAACAGAAACAAAGAAGAGTAATACATATGAAATTAAAGAAACTGTTTTTCCTTTCTCAATTACTTTTGGCTCAAATTTAAACTCTATATTGTGTATTCCGGCAGGAATCTTCATTCCCCTTAAAACATAATTTACACGATAATGTGGAACCTGTTCTCCGTCTAAATATGCGTTCCAACCTTCTTTATAAAAAATTTCTGAAAATACTGCAAATTGCACTGACTTAGTTATTGACTTATAGCTTAATGAAGTTACATCATAATTTATTAATTTTATAAGAGAATTGGCATCTCTATTTATCGAAAACTGAGTATCTATTTTCTTATAGTCGTTTTCTAAAATAACAGCCTCCTTTTTTGTATTTAAAGAATCTAAAGCTTTTATTTCTGAGTTTGCATTTTGCACAGGAATTAAGTTGTCTACAAACCAAACATTTCCATTCGCTTCTGTATTCTGCTGTGCTTTCGGTTTTCCTTCAGCATCTGGAATAATAAAATACTTTGTGTTTAACATGTTAAAAACCT
>CAJXAS010000007.1 GCA_913050305.1 uncultured Polaribacter sp.
ACCTACAATGGTAAAAAACTCTCGTCAGACGACTATTGGTATAATATTACTTTAACACCAGCAGACAATACCAAACAAATAATTAATAAAAAAGGAAACTTCTCACTTCTAAGAAAATAGTATATATATAAAAACCTCTTTGAAGTACTTCAAAGAGGTTTTATAAAGTAGATTACTAAATCTACTAAGCCACTTTACCTATTTTATTTTTTACTTTTTCAGGCTCTTCATTAATTTCAAACTGATTAGAAGTATTATTTTCTCCACTAGCTTTTAACGCTTTATCACCTGCAAAAAATGCCTTATGATCATCTCCTAAATCTGAACCCGCCATTCTTTGATGTTTTACGCAAGAAACTCCTTTTCTAATTTCCTGTCTTTGAACTCCTTTTACATAGGCTAACATACCTTCTTTCCCAAAGTACCCTTCCGTTAAATCGTTCATGTGCAAAGCAGTTGTATGATAAGTTGGTAAAGTAATTAAATGATGAAAAATTCCAGCTTCTCTTGCGCCATCTATTTGAAATGTTTTAATTTTTTGATCTGCACGATGGCATAATTCAGAACCATCATATTGTATATCCATTAAATTATTACGATCATAAGCAGTCATATTTTCTCCTTCAGCAAGCATTTCATCATATGCCTGATTTCGAAAATTTAACGTCCAATTGAAAGAAGGTGAATTATTATATACCAATTTTGCATTTGGCACCACTTCCTTTACCCTATTTACCATATTTGCAATTTGCTGAACGTTCGGAGTCGGAGTTTCAATCCATAATAAATCTGCACCATTTTGTAAACTTGTAATACAATCTAACACCACTCTATCTATATTTGTTCCTTCTTTAAATTTATACAAACCATTTGCCAATCTAATAGGACGTACTAATTTTCCGTCTCTTTTCAATAAAACATCATCTTCTTTCGCTTCTTTGACATCAATTTCCTCTGCCGCTACAAAGGCTAAATACTGCGAAGCTAAATCTCCAGACTCTAAACTTACTGGTAATTTCTGAGTCAAGCCAGCTCCTTCAGAATCTGTTCTTGCAACAATAATTCCGTCATCTATTCCCAACTCTAAAAACGCATATCTAATTGCATTTAACTTCGCAATAAAATCTTCATGCGGCACTGTTACTTTTCCGTCTTGATGCCCACATTGTTTTGCGTCTGAAACTTGATTTTCAATTTGAATAGCACAAGCACCAGCCTCAATCATCTTTTTAGTTAACAAATACGTCGCTTCTTCATTTCCAAAACCTGCATCAATATCAGCAATAATAGGTACTATATGCGTCTCGAAATTGTCTATTTTATTTTGTACATCTTCTCCATTTTCCAACCTCTTGAATAAATCATTCAATTCTATGGCGTCTGCTTGACGCAAGAAATCATAAATTTCTGAAATAAGATTAGGGACTGCTGTTTTTTCATGCATTGATTGATCTGGTAAAGGTCCAAATTCTGAGCGCAAAGCAGCTACCATCCATCCAGATAAATACAGATAACTTTTACTTGTTGTTTTATGATGTTTTTTTACAGCAATCATTTTTTGCTGTGCAACAAAACCATGCCAGCACCCTAAAGATTGAGTATATTTAGACGAATCAGCGTCGTATTCAGCCATGTCTTTTCTCATAATTGCTGCCGTGTATTTTGCAATATCTAAACCGGTTTTAAAACGATTTTGAGTAACCATTCTTGCTGCACTTTCAGCGCTTATAGCATTCCAGGAATTGCCATACTTTGCTTTCAGGTTTCTTACAGTTTCTAATGCTGAACTATACTTGCTTTGTACTAAATTTTTCATAATTTTGTTATTTAATTATTAAGGTGAATTCAAATTTTGATAATTACGTCTCGCAAACTATTCCAGTAGTTGCGAGACATTTTTTTATATATACTTGTAAGCGGAAAGTGTTAAAAATTCTTGGTACTCTTTTGATATTACCAATGCATCAAATAATTCTATTGCTAGTTTAAATTTACCATTGGAAAAATTACTTTCACCTACTAAGTTTTTAATCTTTTCTAACTCTTCTTTTTTTAATTGTTGATACATTTCTTGATTAAAAATACCGCCATCATCTAGCTGAATACTTTTATGTAACCAAAGCCAAACTTGGGTTCTAGATATTTCTGCAGTTGCCGCATCTTCCATTAAATTATAAATTGCAGCAGCTCCATTTCCACGCAACCAACTTTCTATATATAAAATACCAACATTTATATTTTTCCTAATTCCCTCTTCTGTAATTGTTCCTTTTGGCATTTCGACTAAAGCTGCCTCAGAAATTTTCACATCGTCTCTAGAAACATGAATTTGGTTTTTAGTGGTCATATGCTTATTAAAAACATTCATTGCTACAGCAACCAATCCAGGATGTGCAACCCAGGTTCCGTCGTGCCCATTTTTCACTTCTAACTCCTTATCTTCAACTACCTTCGAAAACGCTGCATCATTTGCTACCTCATCGTTTTTAATAGGAATTTGTGCGGCCATGCCGCCCATTGCATGCACACCCCTTTTATGACATTTCTGAATTACTAATAAAGAATAAGCCTTCATAAATGGAGAAGTCATTGTTACCTGATCTCTATTAGGTACCATAAAGTTTTTGTGATTCTTAAATTTCTTGATATATGAGAAAATATAATCCCAACGACCACAGTTTAAACCAGCCATATGATTTTTTAGTTCATAAATGATTTCATCTAATTGAAAACTAGCAGTAATTGTCTCAATTAAAACCGTTGCTTTTATTGTTTTTTGAGGAATGGACAAGTAATCTTGTGAGAAAACAAAAATGGCGTTCCATAGACGTGCTTCTAAATAATGTTCTAATTTTGGTAAGTAAAAATAGGTAGCAGAACCTTGCTCCCGTAATGTTTTAATATTATGAAAAAAGAACAATCCAAAATCTACTAAAGAGGCAGACATTTCAACTCCATCCACTAAAAAATGCTTTTCATTTAAATGCAAACCCCTTGGACGTACTAGTAAAGTTGCCGTTTCTTTATTTAAAGAATATGTTTTATCTTTTTGCTCACTATAGAATGAAATAGTTTTATTGATGGCGTCGCGTAAATTAATCTGCCCCCTTAATGTATTTGCAATACTTGGAGCATTACTATCTTCAAAATCTGCCATAAATGTTTTTGCTCCAGAATTTAAAGCGTTAATCACCATTTTTCTTTCTACAGGACCGGTAATCTCGACTCTTCTGTCTAATAAATCTTCTGGCAATGCTGCACAAACCCAATCAGATTCTCTAATATTTCTTGTTTCCTCTGAAAAAGAAGGAAATGCTCCTGAATCAAAATGGGCCTGATCAATTGTTCTATTTACAAGTAATTTTAACCTAGATTTATTAAATTTTTGATGTAATGCTAGCAAAAATTGTTTTGCATCATTTGTTAAAACATCTTGATAATTTTCAACTTTAAACCCTTTAAAATCAATTTTTTTAGTACTAATAACTTCTTGCATAATTAGATTATTTTAATTTCTACAATGCAATGATAAAAATAATTTTTGAACTCTACAAGCGAACGTTCGCTAAATATATAAAAAACTTTATTTTATGAGGTTCGCTAAATATTCTTATATTCGCCTTTATGACAATAGAAGACGAATACATTCGCTTAATTTTCGGTTTAAAACTAAAACAGATAAGGACAGAAAAAAAATTATCCCTTTTCGGATTGGCAAAATTAACAGGTCTTTCTAAATCTTATTTAAATGAAATTGAAAAAGGAAAAAAATACCCCAAGACAGATAAAATTCTTATTCTTTCAGAAAAACTAGAAACCCCTTATGACCACCTAGTTTCTTTAAAACTAGATAAAAACCTTGCTCCTATTGGTGAAATTTTACAATCTAAAATTTTAAAAGAAATTCCATTAGAACTCTTTGGAATTAAAGAAAATAATTTAATTGATATTATAGCAAATGCTCCAGCAAAAGTAAATGCCTTTATAAGCACAATTATTAAAATTGCACAGAATTATAACCTTTCAAGAGAAAGTTTCTTTTTGGCCTCTCTGCGATCATACCAAGAAGCACACAGTAATTATTTCGAGGAAATTGAAAATGATGTAGAAAGGTTTGCAAAATCCTATCATTTAGACATTTCTAAAAGAGTACTCTCTAAAGATTTAGAAGAAATTTTAATTGAAGAATTTGGATATACTATTGACGACCAAGAAATCTCTAAACACACCAATCTTGGTGAATTAAGAAATATTTTTATTCTAAAAAGTAAAACACTTTTAATAGACAAGAACATCTCTGAAGCACAAAAAACATTTATTTATGCCAAAGAATTAGCTTATAACTTTTTAGATTTAAATGATCGATTATTCACTTTTCCTTGGATAAAATTCGAAAATTTTGATCAAGTTTTAAATAATTTTATCGCATCTTATTTTGCAGGTGCACTAATTATCCCAAGAAAATCACTTACTGAAAAACTAACTACCTTTTTCTCTTTAAAAAAATGGGAACCCTCAGAGCTGCATGAAATAATTAAAGGATATAATTGTTCTCAAGAAACATTTTACCAACGATTGACTAGTATCTTACCTAAGTACTTTAACATCAAGAATTTATTCTTTATACGCTTTACACACAAAGAGAATCATTTTGAATATCGGCTAGATAAAGAATTACATATTACGCAACAACAAGCACCGCACGCCAATAGAAGTAATGAGCATTATTGCAGACGTTGGGTTTCTATAAAAACAATTCAAGATTTAGAGAAATCTGCAAATACAAAAGCAACTTTCGATATACAAATATCCTCTTATATAGATCAAAAGAATGAGTATCTAGTTTTATCATCGGCAACACCAGACCCATTTAAAAAAGACATTAATAGAAGCGTAAGTATTGGGCTACTGCTTTCTCCGCACTTAAAGAAGAAATTAAATTTCTTTAACGGTAACTCATTCCCTAAAAAAATAGTTGGCATTACTTGCGAAACCTGCGCTGTTAAAAACTGTACAGAAAGAGCAGCAGAACCCTCAAGAATAGAAAAACGTGAAAAATACATCGAAATTGCAAATACTGTAGCCCACATTATAAACTCTTACAGCTAAAAATTTCTTAATTTAGCAACTGAAAAAAACAAACACCAATATGGATTTAAACTTCAATAAAAACGAAGACTATAATAAACTTTTAGTCTCAGATTTACGTAAACGTTTTGTAAAAGTTAAACTAGGTGGTGGTCAAAAAAGAATTGATAAGCATCATGAGAAAGGTAAAATGACCGCTCGAGAAAGAATTAATTACTTATTAGACCCGAAAGCAAAATCCATAGAAATTGCTGCTTTTGCAGGTGAAAACATGTATGCAGAACACGGTGGATGTCCTTCTGGTGGTGTTGTTATAAAAATTGGCTACATAAAAGGCAAGCAGTGTGTTGTTGTGGCAAACGATGCGACAGTAAAAGCAGGTGCCTGGTTTCCTATTACTGGAAAGAAGAACTTAAGAGCTCAAGAAATAGCTATAGAAAATAAACTACCAATTATCTACCTAGTAGACTCTGCAGGAGTCTATTTACCAATGCAAGATGAAATTTTCCCTGACAAAGAACATTTCGGACGTATTTTTAGAAACAATGCAATAATGAGCAGCATGGGTATTACACAAATTTCAGCAGTCATGGGAAGCTGTGTTGCTGGTGGTGCCTATTTACCAATTATGAGCGATGAGGCTATTATTGTAGATAAAACAGCTAGTATTTTTCTTGCGGGAAGCTACCTAGTAAAAGCTGCTATTGGAGAGTCTATTGACAACGAAACTTTAGGTGGTGCAACTACCCATTGTGAAATCTCTGGAGTTATAGACTACAAAGCCAAAGATGATAAAGACGCCCTTGACAAAATAAAATTTATAGTTGATAAAATTGGTGATTACGAAAAAGCTGGTTTTAGTAAGACTGCATCTTTTCCACCAAAAGAAAAAGAAGATGATATCTTTGGAATACTGCCTAAAGAAAGAAATGCACAATATGATATGCTAGAAATCATTAAGCGTTTAGTAGACAATTCTGAGTTTGAGCAATACAAAGAAGGTTACGGAAAAACTATTTTAACGGGGTACGCCAGAATAGACGGCTGGGCAGTTGGTATTGTTGCCAATCAAAGAAAACTGGTGAAAACTAATAAAGGAGAAATGCAATTTGGTGGTGTAATTTATAATGACTCTGCAGATAAATCTGCACGTTTTATAGCAAATTGTAATCAGAAAAAAATACCTTTAATTTTCTTGCAAGATGTTACTGGCTTCATGGTTGGTAGTAAATCTGAACATGCTGGAATTATTAAAGATGGCGCCAAAATGGTAAATGCTGTAAGTAATTCTGTAGTACCTAAATTTACAATTATTATTGGAAATTCTTACGGGGCAGGCAACTACGCAATGTGTGGTAAAGCATATGACCCAAGATTAATTGTGGCTTGGCCCTCTGCTGAGTTGGCTGTTATGAGTGGAAACTCTGCTGCTAAAGTTTTACTACAAATAGAAACAGCCTCCCTTAAAAAACGTGGCGAAGAAATTACACCAGAAAAAGAAGCAGAATTATTTAACAAGATAAAATCTCGCTATGATGCGCAGGTTTCTCCGTATTACGCCGCTGCAAGAATATGGACCGATGCAGTTATAAATCCGTTAGATACCAGAACTTGGATTTCTATGGGGATTGAGGCTGCAGACCATGCTCCTATTGAAAAAAAATTTAATATGGGTGTTTTACAAGTATAGTAAATAATCCCTATATTCTTATAAAGAATAAATGGCTAATATTCTGATTAGTCATTTTTTTATGCCTTATTTTTACATATTAATACAATACATATGAGTAAAGCAATATACATTGCCACCGTAGAATCTGACAGTGGCAAATCTTTAATATCCTTAGGCTTGTTAAGAATGATGTTGACAAAATCTACTAAAGTGGGTTATTTTAGACCAATTATTAATGAATTTGATGATAATGGCTATGATGAGCACACGAACACTGCTATTAATTTCTTTAACCTAGATATAGACTATAAAGATTGTTTTGCATACAAACAAAGTGAAGTTGTAGCCCTTTTAAGTGACGGAAAAGAGGATGAAGTAATTCAGAAAGTTATTGAAAAATATAAAAAGTTAGAAGCAAATTACGATTATGTTTTAGTCGAGGGAACAGATTTTTCTGGTGAAGGAGGAATTATAGAGCTAGATATAAATCTAATGATTGCTAAAAACTTAAACATTCCTGCATTAATAGTTGGTTCTGGAAACGGAAAGAAAAAGAAAGACTTCATAAACACCATGCAACTTTCTTACAATTCTTTTATAGGTAAAGAAGTAGATGTTATAGGCATTGTTGCTAATAAAATTGAAGTAGATGAAGTAGATTATATTCGTGAAGAATTGATAAAAAGTTTTCCGGAACAACTGCAAATAGATATTATTCCAAAAATCGATTTTTTAGCTTTTCCCACAGTAAAAGAAGTCGTGCAAGCCTTAAAAGGTCGTGTTTTATTTGGAGCACAGTTTTTAGACAATGCAATTGGCAGCTACAGCACAGGCGCAATGCAATTAAGAAATTATTTAACAAGAATTAAAGAAAATGCACTGGTTATTACTCCGGGAGATAGGGCAGATATTATCTTAGGTGCATTACAAGCAAATGCCTCTAAAAATTACCCTAAAATTGCTGGAATTATTTTAACAGGAACCATTATTCCCGAAGAATCAATTCTAAAACTAATTGAAGGCGTGCAATCTACAGTTCCTATTGTTTCTGTAGATGGTGGTACTTTCGGAATTTCAAACAAAATTGGCGCCGTAAAATCTAAAATTTATGCTACGCACAACAAAAAAATACTCTTATCATTAGATACTTTTGATACCTATGTAAATGCAGAGGGTTTAACAAATATCCTAACATCGTATCAATCTAATAAATTAACTCCTAGTATGTTTCAATATAATTTATTGCAAAAAGCAAGAATTATTAAGAAACACATTGTACTGCCAGAAGGAGAAGATGAACGTATTCTTAGAGCCGCTGCGCGTTTACAAATGTTAAAAATTGTAGACTTAACACTATTAGGAGATCGTAATACGATTCAATTAAAATGTGATCAAATTGGTTTACAAATAGATTTAGACGCCTTAAATATTCTAAATCCTGAAGATTCCATTTATAATAAAGGCTTTGCAACCACCTTATTTGAAGCAAGAAAACACAAAGGAATGTCTGAAGCTACCGCAAATGACTTAGTACAAGATGTTTCTTATTATGGTACTTTAATGATTCTAAACGGTTTAGCAGATGGTATGGTTTCAGGTGCAATTCACACGACTATGCATACCATAAAACCAGCTTTACAATTAATTAAAACCAAACCAGGCGTTTCTGTAGTTTCCTCTGTATTTTTCATGTGCTTATCAGACCGCGTATCCGTTATGGGAGATTGTGCTGTAAATCCGAATCCGAATGCCGAGCAACTTTCTGAAATTGCCATTTCTTCTGCGGCTTCTGCAGAAGCTTTCGGGATTGAGGCAAAAGTTGCTATGTTATCATATTCTTCTGGAAGCTCTGGAAAGGGTGAAGAAGTAGAAAAGGTTAGAAAAGCAACCGAATTGGTAAAAGCTAAAAAACCCAATTTACAAATTGAAGGTCCTATACAATATGATGCTGCCGTAGATATGTCTGTGGCAAAAACTAAAATGCCAGATTCTGAAGTTGCTGGCCAAGCATCTGTCCTAATTTTCCCTGATTTAAATACCGGTAACAACACCTATAAAGCCATTCAACGAGAAACTGGTGCATTGGCAATTGGTCCAATGCTTCAAGGCTTAAACAAGCCAGTAAACGACTTAAGTAGAGGTTGTACCGTAGATGATATTTTTAATACTGTTTTGTTAACTGCAATTCAGGCGAATCAATAATATATATGAATATTTTAGTTTTAAATGCAGGTTCTTCTTCTTTGAAATATCAAGTAATTGAGATGCCCAATGAAAAGGTAAAATGTATTGGCTTATTAGAGCGGATAGGAATGGATACAGCTGTTTTTACGCATGAAAAAGATGGAGAATCATATACAGAAAATTTACCTATTCTAAATCATGAAGTTGGTTTACAAAAGATTGCAGCAACTTTATTAAAGGATACAATTGGAGTTATAAAAAAAGTTGATGAAATTAAAGCTGTAGGCCATAGAGTGGTGCACGGTGGAAGTAAATTCAGTAAAACAGTACTCATAAATGAAGAAGTAAAAGACAGTATTCGTGCTTTATTTGATTTGGCTCCTTTGCACAACCCGGCTAATTTAACAGGAGTAGAAATTGCAGAAACCATTTTTACCTCTGCAAAACAAATTGCGATTTTCGATACTGCATTTCATCAAACAATTCCAAAAGAAGCCTATCAATATGCTATAAAAAATTCATTTTTAGAAGAATATAAAATAAGAGCATACGGGTTTCATGGCACTAGCCATAAATATGTTTCAGAAAAAGCGATTGAATATTTAGGTGAAAAATCGTCAAAAAAAATAATTACAATTCATTTAGGAAATGGTTGCAGCATGTCTGCTATTAAAGACGGCAAAAGTATTGAAAACTCAATGGGATTTGCACCCATGAATGGTTTAATTATGGGAACTCGTTCTGGAGATATAGATCCATCTGTTATTTTCTTCTTGATGGAAAAACTTAATAAATCTGCCGAAGAAGTGCATAATTTACTACAAAAAGAATCTGGAATGCAAGGCTTGACAGGATATTCTGATTTAAGGGAAATATCAGAGAAAGCAGAAAGCGGCAATGAAGCATGTGCAAATGCATTAAATTTAGCTGGGTATAGAATTCGAAAATTTATTGGCACTTATGCAGCTGTTTTAAATGGATTAGATGCTATTATTTTTACTGCAGGAATTGGAGAAAACTCAGCACTAATGAGAAAATTAGCTTGTCAAAATTTAGACTTTTTAGGCATTAAATTAGATTCGGAGAAAAACACTCTGCGCTCTAAAGGAACAAGAGAAATTCAGTCTTTCACTTCAAAAGTGAAAATACTAGTAATACCAACTAATGAAGAAATTGAGATTGCTAGACAATCATATAAGTTACTGAATTTAGAAATAAATTAAGAGATTTTTTAAAATGCATTTAAAATTGTAAAACCACAATCAAATTTCTACATTTGTAAGTATAAAAAAATAATCATTAGAAATGGGTAGAGCATTTGAACTTAGAAAAGGACGCAAAATGAAACGTTGGTCAGCAATGGCTAAAACCTTTACTAGAATTGGTAAAGATATTGTAATGGCGATTAAAGATGGTGGCCCAAATCCTGATTCAAACTCTAGATTAAGAGCAGTAATGCAGAATGCAAAAGCTGCAAATATGCCTAAAGAAAACGTAGAACGCGCTATAAAGAAGGCAACTGATAAAGATACTGCAGACTATAAAGAAGTTTTATTTGAAGGCTACGCGCCACACGGAATTGCACTTCTTTTAGAGACAGCAACTGATAATAACAATAGAACTGTAGCAAATGTTAGATCTGCTTTTAACAAGTGTGATGGAAATTTAGGAACTTCTGGCTCTGTTGTATTTATGTTTGACCGTGTGTGTACTTTCACTGTTAAAAAAGAAGACATCACCATCGATCTAGAAGACTTAGAGTTAGAATTAATAGAATTTGAAGTTGAAGAAGTTTTTGATGATGAAGAAGGAATTATAATTTACGCTCCGTTTGAGCAATTTGGTGCAATTCAGGCTTTCTTTGAGGAAGCAAATACTGAAATTATATCCTCTGCTTTTGAAAGAATACCCACTACAACCACAAAGCTTTCTGAAACACAGCAAGCAGACGTAGAAAAACTTTTAGAAAAATTAGAAGAAGATGACGATGTGCAGAACGTGTATCACTCTATGGAAATGTAATCTATCAAACTTTTATAAATATCAAATCCAATGTTCTTTTACGTTGGATTTTTTTTGTGGCTGTTTCTATAAATTTTTCTACAAAATAAATTTCTTTAGGAATTTCAAATCTTAATAGGTTTGCTTTTTGAATATCCAAAAGACTAGAGGATCCTTCAATAATTAAAATCAATTTTTCCCCTAATTTATCATCAGGTATTCCTGCAACAAAAAAGCGTTGCTGTATAATTTTATATAATTCATCTTCTATAATTTCTGGATGTAATTTAATTCCACCAGAATTTATAACATTATCAAATCTACCCAGCCATTCAAATTGTGTATCAGAAATTAAAGTAATTACATCATTTGTAAAAACAACTTCGTTAGAAACTTTTGAATTTTCTATTACCAAACAATTTCTTTCATCTTTATAAATTGTTGTGTTTGGTAGTATTTGATAAAACGAATTATCACCAGTATTTCTAAGTGAAACACGCTCTTTTCTAAAAATAGACTTTAGACTGCTTGCTCTCCATACAGGAAATCGATTCAATTTCTTAATTGCAATATGTGTAATGGTTTCCGTCATACCATAAGTGCCAAAAACTTCTGTAGATAGCGGCTGTATTTTTTCTTGAAGATCGTTTGAAACGAACCCCCCACCCACAATTAATTTTTTAATAAGATACAGTTTATCAATTGAGTTTTCTAATTGCAAAGGGACCATTGCAGTAAAATCATATTTTCTAGAAAGAGTCTTTAAAGGATTAGAACTAGCGTTTACTACATCTAAATGCCAACCTAAGGTTAGTGCTCTTACCAACATCATTTTACCTGCTATATACGCTATAGGTAAACACAATAAAGCTGTTTTTTTTTCATTTAACTGGAAGAAATCTCCCGTTGCCAAAGCAGAATACCGCATTTGTTTTTTTTGTAATTGAATTGACTTTGGAGTTCCTGTAGAGCCGGAAGTTTTTACAACTACAACTTCTTTTTCGGAAAACCAATCTTCTAAAAAATGATGAATTTCAGGAGAAAAATGAAGCGCATATGCAAGCAAATCATCAATGTTATTAAATGAATTGCTGTTTAATTTAAAGGCTTTATGAAAAGTGGAATACTTCAATGTTATTTAAACTTCTATGGTTTCTTTTAAACTATCTGGTTTTGTAATTTTCCCTGTTAATTTCTCTTTCCAGTTTGTCCAACCATATTTTTTTGAAAATAAAAACAACATAATAGGATACAAAATAAAGACGGGTACAAACGTTTCCCAAGATACAGAAGGTTCTGAGATATCTGTATATAAAGCATCCGTTTGAAAGACTGTCCAATCTGTAGTCACAAAAAATGCGGCTGTAATATTATTAACAGCATGCAAACCTAAAGCAATTTCAGTTCCTTCATCCATTAAAGTTACAATTCCGAAAAACAAACCTGTACCAATATAAAAAACCATTGTTAATTGTCCGAGCTTAGCTACTTCTGGATTTGTACCGTGCAACAAACCGAAAACTAAAGAAGTTACGACTAATGGAACCCATCTGTTTTTGGCTAAAACACCAATACCTTGCATAAAATATCCTCTAAAAAGCAGCTCTTCAAAACCTGTTTGAAAAGGAATAAATATAAAGGAAATTGCAACTAAAGTAAAGAACGGGGTTGCATTAAAATTCCAAATAAAATTTTCTGGCGCTAATAAAATAGAAGCATAGGTCATAGCCACCGCTATAATACCCCAAACAAAAAAACCATAAAAAAATCGTTTCCAATCTATCTTAACTCTGCTTGTTACCAGAGAAGTAAAGCTTCTTTGATGAATGTATTTTATCCCAATAAACAAGAAAATTAATCCAACTAAAAACATAAAAAGCATTAAAAATAGCAAGAAATTTTTATCTAAATCCGCGGTCATGAAATTATCTTTTGCAAACTCTGCAAATTGAATCGCATTATTTGATTTTGCCCAACCTGCCATCACTAGAGGTAAAGCACCTAATACCTGCCAACCAAAAAATACAATCACAATTGTAAACAACCAATGATACCATTCGTTTTTACCTTTATAAGCTTGTTCAATGTAATTCATGTTTTATAAATTAAAATTCCATTTTTTGGAATTATTATAATGTAACGTTCCATTTTCAACTTCTAACGGACTCTCAAAATTATTGGTAAATAAACCTCCTGTGCCTAAACCTTGCGGTAATTTATTTTTTAAAGTATGTGTAAATTGTGCAATTGCGTTCAACCCAATATTACTCTCTAGAGCAGAGGTAATCCACCAATCTATATTGTTCTTTTTAGCAATATCAACCCATTCAGTAGTCCCACCAAAACCACCAACCAAACTTGGTTTTAGAATAATAAATTGTGGTTTTACCATTTTTATTACTTCTTGCTTTTCTTGATTAGAAAAAACGCCAATTAACTCTTCATCTAATGCAATTGGCAAAGGTGTTTTTTCACACAATAAAGCCATTTCTTGCAATTGACCTTGTTTTATAGGTTGCTCAATAGAGTGTAAATCTAATTCTGATAATGTTTTTAACTTCTCTAAGGCATTTTCTGGTTTAAAAGCACCATTTGCATCTACCCTTAATTCAATTTCATTAGAAGAAAACTCTTTTCGTATAGATTTTAGTAGTGCTACCTCTGCATCAAAATCAATAGCCCCAATTTTCATTTTAATACAGGAAAAACCTGAATTTATTTTTTCTTGAATTTGGCTTTTCATAAACTGTTGGTCTCCCATCCATACCAAACCATTTATGGTAATTGATTCTTTTCCTCTGGAAAATTCTGAAGGAAATAACTGAAATTTATTTTCACATTGAAGAGACAAGAAAGCTTGTTCTAAACCAAATTGAATTGAAGGAAACTCAATAAACACCGCTAATAAATCTGTTAAGCCTAATTTAATATTTTCACAAGCCCAACTTAGTTTTTCTTCATAATTAGGAATATCGTCAATACTTAAACCTCTAAACAGACCTGTTTCTCCAATACCCGTTTTACCATTTTCCTCTAAAATGATAAACCAAGTTTCTTTAGTTCTTAAAATCCCTCGAGAAGTACCACTCGGGTTTTTAAATTGCAACATGTATTTTTTATAGCTTGCTTTTATCAACTTAAATTCTATTTATTATTCCTCTAAGAACGTCTTAAAGTTATTCAAATATGACTGGTCTTGTGCTTGAAAGGTACCTCTAAAATAAGGAAACATACATGCCATTATAAAAGACTCGCTCTGGCACGCTGCATTTAGAGTAATGGTAGTAATTCCGTTTTCTTCAGAAAAAAGATAATCATCTTTCTTTAGCATATTTTCTGCGTCATAAAAAAGTGTTACTTTTTCATTCGGCACATACGCCATAATCTTCTCTGTCATTATTATTTCTTGCCCTTGATTTAGCACTACAATATCGTAAACACTGCCAGTTATTCCTGGGTTTATATTTACTGCTTTCACCGATTTAATATCCGGAATCCAGTTTTTAATACTATCAATCTGCATAAAGTTACTAAAAACCTCATTTATGGGTTTATCTATGGAAACCGTTGCAGAATAATTAGTTTGTTGCACCAACAAGCCTGTTGCTAAAAAAGCGACCACCAAAGTTGAAATAATAATTAAAATTACTTTTATTGTTTTCATATATTCTATTTAAAAGAACTGTCCAATTCCGAATAATATAGCAAACAAAAAAGTACTTAAAGCTACTTTTTTTAACTCACTATCTAATTCTCCTGGGGTCTTATTTTTAGACACTGTTATCATATTTTTTACTAGCGGAATAAAAGCTACTAAAAACATAAATTCATAAATTGAACTAAAGTTTAAAACGGTATATATTATAGCTGTAATTAACGCCCCAATTATTAGAAAGTAATGATATTTTTTTGCTCTAACAGCTCCTAATTTTACAACTAAGGTATTTTTGTTATTCGTTTTATCTTGTTCCCTATCTCTTAAATTATTTAAATTTAAAACAGCGGTACTTAACAAGCCAACAGAAAATGCTGGTAAAAATATCTCAAAATTAATCATTTTTGTATATAAAAAGTAGCTACCTACCACACTTAATAATCCAAAGAAAAGAAAAACAAAAATATCTCCAAATCCGCTATAACCATATGCCGAATTACCCACTGTATATTTTATTGCTGCTGCAACTGAAGCGATTCCTAAACCAAAAAACAAGATAGAATACCCAAAACTTTCACTTCCAAAAGCCACATAAATAAGCAACAATGCAATAAGTAAAGTAATAACTGTAGTAATTATCATTGCAGTTTTCATTTGCTTGGGTGTTATAGCTCCTGATGAAACCATTCTTGCTTCTCCGGTCCTATTTTTGTCAGAACCTTTTATTCCGTCTCCATAATCATTTGCATAGTTAGACAATACTTGAAAACCAACTGTGGTGAAAATTGCCAACCAAAAAATAGACGACTCCCAAATAGAGGTCCTAATAGTATGCTCTAACAAACTGTTTACAAATTCGTTTCCTAAATAACTACCTAAAATAATACCAGATATAGACAAAGGAAGCGTTCTTAATCGCGCTGCTTTAATATAACTTTTTACATCCATAATTTCTGACTTGTTTCTATTTTAAACAATGTATAATTATATATTTGTTTTGCCTTTTCTACATGAATACAAGGTATCTTTATTTTTCCTGATGCCGTTTGAAAAACAATATCAGCTACATTTTTTTGAGCTTGAAAAAGAGTTTGTTTCAGCTCCACATTCTGCACTTTAAAAAAAGGTAAATACGTTTTATGAGTTTCTATAGTGCCGCTACCAACTATCAAAACATCAGTATTAAAAAGGTAATATCTCTTTTTGAAACTTAATTCTGTTGCGGCTATAAAGATAGGGATTAACAGGCTGTTTATCCAAAAAATAGAACTATTTCCAAGACCTAAATAAAGACCCATATTTATTATAATAAGTATGAAGACACATCTTAAATATAAACGAACTCTAAAATACGAATCTGAAAAATTCTGAGCTAAATCATCGAAGTTTTTATCAGGAAAAAGTAAGTCTTTAATTGCTGAAACTTGTATTACTTTACAACCCACAATTTTAATGACTTTATCCTGTTTCTTTTTTACTTTACCACTTATTGCCTGTTTAAAAGTAATAAACGAAATACCTAACTTCTTTTTTATAGGGTTATGAGATATCGTGATATGCTGTACCTTGTCTTTCTTTAAAATAACAGATTTCTTAGTAATTAATCCTTGATAAATTTCTAAGGCGCTGTTCTTTACATAAACAGTTAAATTAAAATGTCTTAGCACTACCCGCACTAAAGAGCTTAAAACTGCTATAACTGATAACAATATTAAAAACCCTACTATTAAAAGAACATTACTTTCTAGTGAAGAAGTATTCTTAGTGATGTAATTATCTAATACATCTTGTTTTCCTAAACGATCAAAGAGGTCATTAATTTGTTGAAAAAAACCTACTAAAACTGCAAACAGCAGCAATAAACTCTGCAAATGATTCTCTGTAAGACTTACCTTTATTAAAGCGGAAAAGCCAACTTTTAATAGTGGCTTCTCTGCCGTTTCAATACTAGGTGTTGCGACACTATTATTATCTAAAACAGTAATTGCTTGTTTTAAAGCACTTGCTTCTTTGTATGATAGTGCTTTAATAGAAATTTCTGCCTTGCTAGATCCAGCAGTTTCTATATTTACTTCATGTACGTCTATTATTTGCTGAATAATATTTTGTTTAAAATTAATGTTTTGAATCCTATCAAAAGGAATCGAAGTATTTGTTTTTTTGAGAATACCCTTCTTTAGAATAAAATGGTTGTTTGCTATTTTAAATTGGAAGTTCTTAAAAATTAAAAAAGCTCTAATTAAAAAAAATAGTAATAAAGCAGCAACACCTATATAAATGTAGACTAATTTACCTTCAGGAATCTTAGAAAATTTTTGAATGAATAGAAAAAGTAAGAACCAAAAAGCTTTCAGAGCTTTGTAAAGTATGTTTATATAAATTACAAGAATCCCTTTTTGGGATTGCCTTCTAAATTGGCTAAAATCTTCTTTATTATCCATCTATTTTATTACTGATGAATTCTTTTATCTGCTGTGCGTCCTCTTTTAAAAGTCCACTAATTTTTAAATCATCACTGCTATCTCCGGCAGTGAAGACGCTTAAAGAAGCTAAACCAAAAAATCTAGAAATAGGGCCTTGATCAATCTCTATATGCTGTATCCTATTGAAAGGCACGGTTGTTAAACTTCTGAAAAAGATGCCGTTTTTGTAAGAGACATCTTTCTCTCTTATTGCATACTTCCTTTTTTTAAAACCTATCGTTTTAATAGAAAGTACAGCAATAAAAACTAAAAAAAGAGCTAAATATATCCAAATTGAGTTTCGTGAAAGTTCAAAAAAGCCCTTTTTGTCAGCAAAAAAAAGCACTGGAAATACAACTAAAAAAACTAAAAAAACATTAATCAATAATACTTTTAAATACTTCTTATCTATAGCTCTAAATTCGATTTCAGTAATATCAGGAAAAGAAGTAACCGAAATGTTTTGAAAAGAATCTGTCATACAAATTAATATTGTAAAGCATCTGTAATTGAGATAGGCAAATCATTTAACATGGCTTGCACGAAGACACCTTGGTACTTTATCTTTAAATCTGTTCTGAATATTTTTGCTTCGGCATATGTTTTAAAAGACCCAAATCTATATTTTAATAAATCATCTTCGTTATAAATATAAATATTTGCTAAACTTGCTAATTTAGCGTTAGGGGTCCTAAGAGCTGCAATTTGCACTGTAAAAACCAATTTATCCTTTACTAATACAGGAGTTCCAAGAACCTCAACCTTTGGCGATTCGCTGGGAATCTCTTTCTTTTCATCAGTCTTAGTACATGAAAAAATAGCAATACAAAAAAATACCAAAATTATATTCTTCATCTTATAAATTATTTGCTTCTGCGATTAACTCTGCAATATCTTTTACCACAACCTCAGCTTCTTTTTCTTTGAATTTAATACCATCTGTCATCATAGTATTACAATATGGGCAACCAGTGGCAATAATATCTGGCTTCGTTTCTAAAGCGTCTTCTGTTCTTAAAATATTTACTTCTTTATCTCCTGCCTCTGCATCTTTAAACATTTGCGCACCCCCTGCCCCGCAGCATAAAGCAGTTTTCTTATTGCGTTTCATTTCTGTTAGATTAACGCCCAATCTTCGAATTAAATCTCTTGGAGATTCGTAAACATCATTTCCCCTACCTAAATAACAAGGGTCATGAAAGGTTACTCTTTTTCCTTGAAGTGCACTCTCATTAATCTTTAGACGCCCTTCAGATATTAAATTTTGTATAAACTGTGTGTGATGAAAAACTTCATACTTACCACCTAAACTTGGGTATTCATTTTTAAAAGTGTTGAATGAATGCGGGTCACATGTAACTATTTTCTTTACCTCATAACCATTTAAAACCTCAATATTCATCATGGCTTGCATTTGAAACAAAAATTCATTTCCTGCTCTTTTTGCAGCATCCCCTGTGGAAGACTCTTCGGTCCCTAAAACCGCAAAATCAACATTTGCTTCATGTAATATTTTAACAAATGCCCTAGATATTTTTTTTGCTCTATCGTCATAACTTCCTGCAGCACCAACCCAAAACAACACTTCTGGTTGTTTTCCTTGAGCCATCATATCTGCCATTGTTGGTACTATCATATTTTTATTTTAAAGCTATTATTAAGTTTATACAACTCACGATTGTAGACTTACTATTTAAAAAAATTTATTCCTCGTTTGCCCAGTTTAATCTGTCTTGTTGATTGTATTGCCAAGGAGCGCCATTGTTCTCAATATTACTCATCATAGCATTTAATTCTTGCGGTGCTGCACTCTCTTCCATTACTAAATATCTCCTCATATCCATAATAATAGAAAGTGGATCTATATTTATTGGACATTCCTCAACACAAGCATTACAACTTGTACAAGCCCAAAGTTCTTCTGGTGAAATATAGTCGTTTAGTAATTGTTTACCATCATCCTTAAAAGTTCCTCCGTTTGTATCTATATTTCTACCAACCTCCTCTAAACGATCTCTTGTATCCATCATAATTTTACGAGGAGATAATTTTTTTCCCGTTAAATTTGCCGGGCAGGCGGATGTACAACGCCCACATTCTGTGCACGTATATGCATTTAAAAGCTGCATCTTATTTAAATCTAAAACATCTGATGCACCAAATTTTTCTGGAACTTCCTCTTCCGCTCCTTCCAAAGGAGCTGCGTAAGGATCTGCATCAGGATCCATCATCAATTTCACCTCTTTAGTAACAGATTCTAAATTATTAAATTGCCCTTTTGCATTTAAATTTGCAAAAAATGTATTTGGAAAGGCTAATAAAATATGCAAATGTTTTGAGTAGAATAAGTAATTTAAAAAAACCAGAATTCCTAAGATATGAATCCACCAAGCAGTTCTTTCGATTACGTGCAGCGCTTCTAATGAGAACCCATCAAATAAAGGGGCTATAAACTGACTTACAGGATTTCCAATACCTGCATTTTGAAATGGAGCATCTGTCGCGTTCATGACTAAGAAAAGTGTCATTAACACCATTTCAAAGTACAAAATAATATTCCCGTCCATTTTTGGCCAGCCTTTCATTTCTGAACTAAGAAAACGTTTAATATTTGCAATATTTCTTCGCGTCCAAAAAAGGATAACCGCTATAAAAACTAATGCTGCTAAAATCTCAAAAGTCCCTATTAAAAAAGCGTAAAACCCTGCCCCTATAAACCCTTGAAAGATTCTATGCGTTCCTAAAATTCCATCAATGATAATTTCTAAAACCTCAATATTAATTATTACAAAACCCAGGTATACAACAATATGTAAAAAACCTGAAAAAGGTCTTTTAACCATTTTAGACTGCCCTAAAGCAATCTTAATCATATTTTTCCAACGTTCGGATTTATTGTCTGTTCTGTCTATAGACTTCCCTAGATTTATATTTCTAAAAATCTTACGAATATTCATCGCAAAAAAGCCAAGACCAGCAATTAATGCGATTACAAAAAGTGTATTTGGTACGTATTGCATTTCGATAGTGCTAGTGGTTATAAATTAGTTTTTCGTCTTTTCAGCATAAGGCAGTTGTCGTTTCCCAAATACTGAAAAATGAATATACCTTTTTGGATTTAGTTTGATATCTCTCAGCAGCTGCTCTAACTCTCCAGTAGCCGCCTCTAAATTATCGTACATTCTTTTATCATTAAGTAACTGGCCAAGAGTTCCTTCTCCAGCATTTATTTTTTTTGACATTTCGTTAAAATTATCCACAGCCTCGTCTGCCTTATCTATAATTTCCTTAAAGTCTACAGACTTTATATTTTCTGATACCTTGCTAAAGTTCGCTGTAATATTTCTTGTGTTTTCTATAGTAATTTTTAAGTTTTCTTGATTATCTGCAACCATAGAATTTACAGCTTCAATAGTTTTTCTGATATCTATTATCGTTGCTGATAAATTAGCAATAGATGTATTAACTCCGTTAATAGTATTGTCATTTAATACTTTATTTAAACGACCAAACAAGCTATCTGTTCTTACAATTACACTTTCTATTTTTTGTTGAAGTGGATTTAATCGCTCTCCTATTGAGGTAAATAAACTTTCTTCCATCTCACCCTGAAGAAGGTCTCCAGACATTGCCATATCGCCTTCGTAATTAGGTATTATTGCCAAGTTAGAACCACTTAAAGGATTTGGAGAATAAATTTTAACGATACTTCTCTTAGAAAACTCAAAATCATTATCTATATTAAAGGTTACTAATAAATGACCTCTCTTTTCCACACTCGTATCAAACTCTATATTATCTACCTTACCTACTTTTAAACCATTAATTGTAACTGCACTAGACTTAGACAATCCACCAATTCTAGCATATTCAACTTTAAAGGTACGGGAACCAGGATCTAATAAGTTTTGTCCTTTTAGAAAATTAAAGCCCCAAATAGAAATACCAATAATAATTACTGCAATAATTCCTGTTTTTAATTCTTTAGACATAGATAGAAGTTTTACAACAAAATTACTAATAATTTTTGTTAGAAACCGTTAATATTACGGCATTTTTAAAGCTTCCTCTAAAGCTATTTTTTTACCATTTTTAAAAGCAATAATAAAAGCCTGTTTGTAACCTTTAGATTTTGCTTTTTTCAGTGACTCTTTAATCGCTTTATATGAAGAAGTGTTACCATAATAATATTTATAAACACTACCAAAAAGCTTTCTTTCTATATTTTTTAAACCTTTAAAATTATAAGATTTTGTTCTAAGTCTATTTTTTCCTGCTGCTATCTGTACTTTAAACTTAATTTCGTTTATCGGCGCTTCAGTATTGCCCGAACCTACAATTGTATTTAATTTTAAATTTTTAATATAACTATAAATAGCCACTGCTATTTCATTTGCCATTTTAGCCTGACCTTTTTTAGAGTTCAAGAAAACACCCTCTTTCCTATTAGTTAAAAACCCCAATTCTACTAAAACACTTGGCATGATCGTTTCTCTTAAAACCTGAAAATTATCTTGTTTTACTTTTCTATTGTTTCTTTTTAATTTAAAAGTAAAGTTATTCTGAATTAAACTGGCAATAGCTAAACTTTTATCTAAATTTTCTTCTTGAAGCAAGGATAAACCAATCACAGATTCTGCAGAATTTGAATCAAAACCTTCATATTTATCTCTGTAGTTATCCTCTAAAAGAATTACTGCATTTTCTCTTTTGGCTATTTCTAGGTTTTTTTTATTCCCTCTTAAACCTAACACAAAAGTTCCTGCACCAAATGCATTTGACGTATGCGAATCACAATGAACAGAAACAAATAAATCTGCTTTTGCCTGATTTGCAATATCTCCTCTTTTCCATAAATCTATAAAAACATCTTTATTTCTAGTATAAAGTACTTTAACATCTTTACGTTTTTCTAACAATGCACCTATCTTTAAAACTACTTTCAAAGCAATACTTTTCTCTTTAAATCCGTTACCTAAATTGCCCGGATCCTTACCGCCGTGGCCAGCATCTAAGACAACAACATATTCTTTTTGAGCGCAGACAGAAAAGCTGTTGCCTAAAAATATAAAGAATAGTAAAAGGAGAATTTTTCTTTTGATAATATTTTTGTGTTTTTGTTGGGATTGCATCAATAAAATTTAACTAATTTTGTTTATTAAATTTGGTGTGGCAAATAATGCACCATACTTTTATTCATTTACAAAAATAGCATTTAAAGCATTGCAAACAAACCTATCATATATACTTTTATTTTGCTGCTTCTTTTTTGTAAAGCTAGGTTTTTCTCAAGAGATAAAACCAATGAACGGAATTGTAGTTCCTTTGGTTGAGCAAGATACCGTATCCAAAAAACAAATTAAAGAAATTACTTCAATAAAAAAAGATACTTTACTACTCAAGAAAAAAGACACAATTGTAATAGATTCTATAAAACCGAAAGAATCCATAGAAGATCTTATTACGCATGTTGCAAAAGATTATACCATACAAAATGCAAAGGATAAAACGGTTACATTATATAATGAAGCAAACATTACTTATACAGATATAGATTTAAAAGCTGGTATAATTGTAGTTGATTACATTAAAAATACACTCTTTGCTAAAGGAATTAAAGATAGTTTAGGGTATACCCAGCGCCCTGTTTTTAAACAAGGAAGTGAAGAATCTGAGCAAGATTCTATGATCTACAACTTCAAAACTAAGAAAGCCTTAATCTATGGCTTAAAAACCAAACAAGGTGAAATGTTTACGTTTGGAAAAAAAACTAAAAGAGTGAATGATTCTACCATTTACGTGAGAGATATTAAATTTACTACATCTGAAAAATTAGATTATTACATTGGAACAAGCAAAGCTAAAATTATACCTGGAAAAAAAATAATTGTTGGCGGTAGTCAATTATATCTTGCAGATGTGCCAACACCTATATATTTACCTTTTGCTTATTTCCCTATTACCTCTACAAGTGTATCTGGTTTTTTAATTCCTGCCTTTGATACCGGGAGTAGTTCTAGAGGTATTGGTTTTCAAAACGGTGGCTATTATTTTGCGATAAGTGATTATGTTGATTTAGCAATTACTGGAGATGCCTATTCAAATGGAAGTTGGGGTTTTAGAGCAAATTCAAACTATAAAAAAAGGTATCGTTTTGGTGGAACTTTTAATTTTAATTTCGAAAATAATATCAACGGAATAAGGGGGTTTGATGATTATCTTAAAAGTAATCGGTATAATTTGAGATGGTCTCACAATCAAGACTCTAAAGCAAGTCCGAATTCTAGATTTACAGCATCTGTAAACCTTGGAAGTAGTAAGTTTTTTAGAGAATCTCAAAATCAGTTTAATGTTGCGCAAACGCAAACTAACACACTTAGCTCTTCTATAAACTATAGTAAGACTTTTGTTGGTACACCTTTTAACCTTAATGTAACAGCACAGCACCAGCAAAATACCAATACAGAGAAAATTACCATGACATTGCCGGCTTTATCTGTAAATATGAATAGAATTTACCCTTTTGCAGGAAAAGGTGGTGTAAAAAAGAATCCTATTCAGAAAATGGGTTTTAATTATACCTTAGACAGTAAGTATTTAATTAACACTACAGATGAGGAATTTTTAACTGCAAAAATGTTTGAAACTTCTAGGTCTGGTATGCAGCATAAAACAGGCACAAATACAAATTTTAAAGCATTAAAATATTTTACAGTATCACCCAGCGTCAGTTATGAAGAAACCTGGCAATTTGATTATATTCAGAAAAAATATGATGTGAATGAAAATATTATTGTTACCGATACTTTAAGAGGCTTTAAAAGCTTTAGAGAATATAATGCTGGTGTAAGTTTATCTACAAATATATATGGTACTTTTAAATTCAAAAAAGGAAGACTAAAAGCTATAAGACATACGTTTAGACCTTCTGTTTCTTATTCATACAGGCCAGATTTTGAACAAAAATATTTAAAACAAGTGCAAGCAAGTAACGACCCTAATGATTTGGAAGATTATACTGTTTTTGATCAAGGTATTTACGGAAAACCATCCTCTGGATTAAGCAATGCTATTGGTATTTCTTTAAACAACGTTTTAGAGGCTAAAGTTGCACCGAAAGATCCAGACAGTGATGATGAAGATGAAAAAGTATCTATATTAAATAATTTAAATTTTAATAGTTCATATAATATTGCAGCAGACAGTTTGCGTTGGTCTCCCGTTAGTTTTTCTGCAGGAACTCGTTTATTTAAGGATAAATTGTCTGTAAACCTAAATGGCTCCTTTGATCCTTATAAGGTAATTGCCTCTTCAAATGGATCCCCTCTTAGAATTAATGAATTTAATGATAACTTTTTAGGTTTGAGATTAACAAATGCGAGTTTAACCGCAAATTATTCTATTTCTAGTGCAGATTTTAAAAAAGATAAAAAAGGAGATAAGAAAAAAGAAAATACAGATCCTAATAATTCTCAAGATTTAATAGGTGCAGACATCAACCCGACAGATAGGTTTGGAAAAAGAAATAATACTACAAATACAAGCGAAGAAGACAAAAACAAAACAGCAAAACTATACCAAGCAGAAATACCTTGGTCTATTAACCTAGCATACTCCACTGGTTACAGAAACAACGGATTAGAAAGTGGAGATATTACTGTAAATAGTATTATGTTTAGTGGTAATCTAGAATTATCTCCAAAATGGAAAATGGGATATTCTTCTGGTTATGACGTTAAAGGAGGTGCCTTTACCTTTTCTAGATTTAATTTTACAAGAGATTTAGATAGTTGGAATTTAAATTTTAATTGGGTTCCTTTTGGTACTAATTCTTCTTACACTTTTTTTATCGGTGTAAAATCTTCTATTTTATCCGATTTAAAATGGGATAAAAATAAGCCACCAGATAGAAGACTTTTTTAATTATATAGTTTAACAATAAATAAATGAAGCAAATTATAACATATTTAGTAGCCACTGTTCTACTAATAGCTTCTTCCTCTAGAAAAGAAAGAGAAACAAGTATTGAAGTATAAAATAAAGAAACTCTATATATCAAAAAAATGAAAAAAATAATCACTACAGTTAAAGCCCCTGAACCTATTGGCCCATATAATCAGGCAGTATTAGCAGGAAACACATTATACACTTCTGGCCAAATTGCATTTAATCCAGAAACTGGAGAATTAGTTTTAGACAATATACAGGCTGAAACAAGACAAGTAATGGAAAATTTGAAGCAGGTATTATTGGCTGCTGATATGACTTTTGAAAACGTAATTAAAACATCTATATTTATTTCTGACATGCATAATTTTTCAGAAATTAATACGGTCTATGGAGCGTATTTCAATAATGAAACCGCACCCGCTAGAGAAACAGTAGAAGTTGCAAATTTACCTAAGTTTGTAAATGTAGAAATTAGCGCGATTGCCATGAAATAATTAGGTGCTTAAATCGTATAAAAAAACCTGATAGAATTAAATCTATCAGGTTTTTTATTGAATTTATTTTGCTCTTATAAAGATGCAGAATATTCTATTAAATCTACAATTTTGGTTGAATATCCAATTTCGT
>CAJXAS010000008.1 GCA_913050305.1 uncultured Polaribacter sp.
TATTTTTAAATTCTTTAATAACCCAAGCTTCAATTTCATCACTAAATTCTGTTAATTCTACATCTTCTTCTTCAAGACCTTCTCTCTTAACATCTATTTCGTAACCCGTTAATTCACTAGCTAAACGAATATTAACACCACCTCTACCAATTGCTTTTGAAACTTCCTCTGGTTTTAAAAGAACACTTACACGCCCTTTTTTACCATTCCTTTCCTCTTCATACATTTCAATTTCCATTGAAGTAACCTTCGCAGGACTTAATGCTCTTGAAATAAAAAGTTGTTCATTTTTAGTATAATTAATAACATCTATGTTTTCATTACCTAACTCACGAACTATCCCATGAATTCTTGACCCTTTTACACCAACACAAGCTCCAACAGGATCTATTCTATCATCATAAGAATCTACCGCTACTTTTGCTTTCTCTCCTGGTATTCTTGCTACACCTTCAACAGTAATTAAACCATCAAAAACTTCAGGAATTTCTTGCTCAAATAATTTATTTAAAAAGTCTGGAGACGTTCTAGACAAAATAATTGCTGGCTTGTTCCCTCTTAACTCTACTGTTTTTATAACACCTCTTACAGAATCTCCTTTTCTAAAGAAGTCTGAACGGATTTGTTCACTTTTTGGCAATACAATTTCATTACCATCGTCATCTAATAAAATAATTGCATTGTGACGAATATGGTGCACCTCTGCACTATATAATTCACCCTCTAATTCTTTAAAATGCTTAAATATATTTGTACTGTCGTGCTCGTATATTTTTGAAATTAAGTTTTGACGTAATGCTAAAATAGCTCTTCTACCGAGATCAATTAATTTAACCTCTTCAGAAACATCTTCACCAATTTCAAAATCTGGTTCAATTAATTTTGCTTCCGCTAATTCGATTTCTTCATTATCATCTTCAGAAAAACCATCTGCAACAACAACCCTGTTTCTCCATATTTCTAAATCTCCCTTGTCAGGATTAATAATAATATCAAAGTTGTCATCAGAACCAAACTTTCGTTTTAAAGTAGCTCTAAAAACCTCTTCTAAAATAGACATTAATGTTACTCTGTCTATACTCTTGTTATCTTTAAATTCTGAAAACGAATCAATTAATGCTATATTTTCCATTACGTTTATTCTTAAAATAAGATTTTCACTTTTGCTTCCTTAATCTCTGTATACTCTAAAGTTACTGTTTTATCTACAGTAATCTTTCCTTTACCAACTGGCTTTGGCTCTCTAGCTTTCCATTGCAAGACAATTTTGTCTTCATCTGCAGTAACTAAAGTACCTTCTAACTCCTCTTCTTCAGTTTTTACTTTAAGAATTCTATTCAAATTCTTAATGTACTGTCTTTTCACTTTTAGTGGATGTGCAATGTCTGGTGTACCAACTTCTAAAGAGAAATCTTCTACTTCTCTATCAAAATTATCGTTTATAACCCTACTTATACGCATAGTTTCACTTAATGAAACACCATTATCACCATCTACAACAACTTGAACTTTGTTGTTTACAGATATAGATAATTCTATGAGATACAAAGACTCGTTAAGAGCCAATGCTTCGTCTACTATGTCTTTTAATGCTGCTTGATTCATATTAACCCTTAAAATGAAGTATAAAAAGAGGGGACTTTTAAGTCCCCTTCATTCTTCATTTACTATAAATTTCGGTGCAAATATACGAATTGTTTATGATTTACCAAAACTCTGTAATTCATTATTTTTTTGTAACTTTAGATAGTAACTATATTTTAAACTTAAACAGCTATTTATGAAAAAAATTCTAGTTCCTATCGACTTTTCTAAACCCTCTGAATATGCTGCAAAGATGGCAGCTAAAATTGCTAAAAAAACTGGTGCTTCCATAACTCTTATACATTTAATTGAACTTCCTTCGGAAATTGTAGATATATATTATGGTAGTAGGTTTAGCATCCCTGAAAGTATGCTTTATTTGAGGAAAATAAAAGAAAAAATTTTAGACTTTAAAAATAATTTTTTTACCGAAGACATAAAGGTTGATTATTTTATAAAATTAAACAATCCTTTTGACGGTATAAAAAAGTATGCCGATAAAATTGATGCAGATTTAATTATTATGGGCTCTAGGGGCCATTCTAAGTTTGAAGAAATTATTATTGGATCAAATACAGAAAAAATTGTGAGAAGCTCGAAAACACCTGTTATTGTTGTGAAAAGAGACTCGAAAAAATTTAGTTTAAAAAATTTAGTTTTTGCTTCTAATTTCAAAAAAGATAATAAAGAAGTTTTTATCAAATTTTTAGATTTTGCAAATGCTTTTAATAGTAAAATACATTTACTAAGAGTAAACACACCCTCGGAATTTGAGAGTACAGCCGAATCAAAGCAAAAAATAAAAGATTTTATAAAGGAATATAATTTACTTAAATATTCAATAAATATTTATGATGATACTTCTATTGAAAAAGGAATTATTAATTTCTCGAGAGAGAAAAAAGTAGATTTAATAGCATTGAGCACCCACGGTAGGAGTGGTATTTCTCATTTGTTTTCAAGAAGCGTTGCCAAAAGCTTATCTGAAATAGCTTTAAAACCAATCTTTACGGTTAAAGTATAATTTCTAATAAAAAAAAGCCTCCTTTTCCAAATTACAAAAAGAAAGCTTTTTTAATTTAAAAACGAAATTATATTATAGAATATAATCTGTACTAATAAAATTAGATGCTTTTTTATCTAACAATTCTTTTAAAATAGCATTGTTATAATCTGTATCTTTTGCTGCTAAAAAAGTTCTTATTGAAAAAGAACGCAGAGCATCATGCACACTTAAAGTGGCAACTGCAGAATCTTTTCTTCCTGTAAATGGATATACATCTGGCCCACGTTGTGCTGCACTATTTAAATTTACTCTACAAACTAAATTTACAAGCGTATCAATTAAGGGCGCTAAAGTTTTCACCTCACTTCCGAACACACTTACTTGTTGTCCGTAGTTAGAAGCTGCCATATCATCTAAGGGTTCCTGGATGTTTTTAAACGAAATAATTGGTGTAACCGGACCAAATTGCTCTTCTTCAAAAACTCTAGAATCTTTAGAAACAGGATATAAAACTGCAGGAAAAATATAATTATCAGATGTTTCTCCTCCTTTTTTATTAATTACTTTTGCTCCTTTTTCAATAGCATCGTCAATTAATTCTTGAATATATGCTGGTTTTCCTGGTTCAGGTAAAGGAGTTAATTTTACGTCATTTTCCCAAGGATTTCCAAATTTTAACGCATCTACTTTCTCAGCAAAACGTTTGTTAAATTCAGCTACAATATGTTCATGAACATATAATATTTTTAAAGCTGTACACCGCTGTCCATTAAAAGAAGTCGCACCTGATATACATTCGTCAATTGCTAAATCTAAATCTGCATCTGCTAAAACAATCGCTGGGTTTTTAGCTTCTAAACCTAAAACTAAACGCAATCTATTTTTCTGGGGATGATTTGCTTGAATTGCATTAGCTGATTTACTATTTCCTATTAGCGCTAAAACATCTACAAGACCCGTTTTCATAATTGGCGTTGCTAATGTTCTACCTCTACCATAAATAATATTTACAACACCTGCAGGAAAACTAGTTTGAAATGCTTCTAAAAGAGGCGAAAGAAGTAAAACACCAAGTTTAGCTGGTTTAAAAATAGCGGTATTCCCCATAATTAAGGCCGGAATTAACAGCGCAAAAGTTTCATTTAAAGGATAATTGTAAGGCCCTAAACATAAGACAACTCCTAATGGACCTCTTCTAATATGCGCATGAACTCCACTGTTTTTATCAAACTTTGCAGAATCTCTGTCCATTTTTTTATAATCCTCTATTGTGTCGTAAATATAGTCCACCGTTCTATCGAACTCTTTTTCTGAATCTGGTAAAGTTTTTCCAATTTCCCACATTAGTAGTTTTACAATTTCTTCCCTTTTGGTTTTCATTTGTACTACAAACTTTTCCATAGCAGCAATTCTGCCTTCTACTCTCATTGTTGGCCATAAACCTTGCCCTCTGTCATATGCCTTATAAGCCGCATTTAAAGCGTCTATAGCTTCATCTCCTGTTAAATCTGGCACTGTACCTAGTAGAGTTGGTTTATATTCTTGATTTGATGAAATTGTAGAATACACTTGAGCACTAGGACCTTTCCATACTTTTAATTCGCCACCAATTAAATAGGTGTTCTGATTTACAAGTGAAGTGATTTTGTATTTGCTCGGAATTTCTTTAAATGTATGTTTCATAAATTGAGTTTGAAAAATTATCTAAAAATACAATAATTTGTAACTTGTTGACTCTTTTTTTTTAGATTACTAATTTAAATTAAAAAAGGTATTTTAATATTATGTAAAATTAAAATGCTCAAATTTATACTGATTATAAATAAAGTTAAGTTTTTCCTGTTTAAAGTACCTTAATATTTGATTGTCAATTTTTAAGAAATTATACTAAAAATTGGAGCAAATCTGGGTTATCATTTAAATAATCTCCAAAGAAATTATGCTCTTTCATTCTTTTAATTAAAGGTGCCAAATCTTTAGAAGATAGCAGCTCTAAACCAACCACAGCAGACCCATTTGTTCTATTATTCTTCTTGGTATATTCAAAATGGGTTATATCAGCATTAGGTCCTAAAATTTCTACTACAAACTCTTTTAGAGCTCCTGCTCTTTGAGGAAACTTTACAATAAAATAATGTTTTAGATTAGCATATAACATGGCTCGCTCTTTAATTTCTGGAGTTCTTGTGATATCATTATTACTTCCACTCACAATGCAGACAACATTTTTTCCTTTAATTTCATCTGCAAAAAAATCTAAAGCTGCAATACTTAGCGCACCTGCTGGCTCTACAACTATTGCATCTTTATTATATAAGTCTAAAATAGTCTGACAAACTTTACCCTCAGGAACTGTTATCATATCATACAAATTTTGCTGACATATAGCAAAATTTAAATCGCCTACTCTTTTAACAGCCGCGCCATCCACAAAAGAATCTATTGTATCTAAAGGAGTATTTATTTTATTTTTAATTGAGGTTAACATTGAAGGTGCTCCCTCTGGTTCTACTCCAATAATTTTTGTTTTTGGAGATAATTGCTTAAAAATAGATGACAAACCAGATGATAAACCTCCGCCACCAACAGCTACAAAAACGTAATCAATTTTTTTTATTGTCTGTTCTAGAATTTCTAAACCTACCGTTGCTTGCCCTTCAATAACTTTTTCGTCATTAAAAGGGTGAATAAATGTTTTATTTTCTGCATCACATGCTTTTTTAGCAGCATTAAAAGCATCATCAAAAGTATCTCCTTCAATGACCACTTCAATAAAGTCTTCACCAAACATTTTTACCTGATTTATTTTTTGATTTGGCGTAGGTGAAGGCATGAAAATAGTTCCTTTTATCTTCAGTAATTTACAAGACAAAGCTACGCCTTGCGCATGATTACCTGCACTAGCACATACAATTCCACATTTTTTTTCATCTATATTTAAAGAAGACATTTTATTATAAGCTCCTCTAATTTTATAAGAACGTACTACTTGTAAATCCTCTCTTTTAAACAGAATAGTTGCATCAAATTCTTTTGAAAAAGTAACATTTTGATTTAACGGTGTTTTATAAGCTACACCTTCTAAATTCTTAGAAGCTGCTTTTACGTTTTCTAAACTAGGAAAGTAAATTTGTTTCTCTTGCATGGGACGAATATAAAAATAAAACCTACCAGGATGTTGATTCTAATAGGTTTTTTTGATTCCTATTTACATGGGAATTATAATTTTATTTGACACCTAATAAAAAAATATTAGGAACTTTTTTACATTAAAATCTTTATTTACTTATGCCGATTTTATGACCTTCATTGCTGTCATAGAAGCTCTTAATTTTGCCCCTACAATTTCTACCGGATGGTTTCTAATGATTGCATTAACTCTAATCAATTCTTTATTATCAACATCATTACCATCTGTAAATTTATTACCTATAAGATCTGTAGAAACCGTCTTCATAAAATCTGTTAATAAAGGCTTACAAGCATGATCAAATAAATAACAACCATATTCTGCAGTATCAGAAATTACACGATTCATTTCAGCCAATTTCATTCTTGCTATTGTATTTGCAATTAACGGCGTTTCATGCAAAGACTCGTAATAAGCAGATGCTTCTATAATTCCAGAATCTGTCATTGCTTCAAAAGCCAATTCTACACCAGCTCTAACAAAGGCAACTAACAAAGTTCCATGATCAAAATATTCTTGTTCAGAAATTTCTTGCGTTGTAACTTCTTGCTTCTCGAAAGCAGTTTCACTTGTTGCAGCTCTCCAGGTTAATAAGTTTTTATCATCATTTGCCCAATCTTCCATCATGGTTTCAGAGAAGTGACCTGTCATAATATCATCCATGTGTTTTTGAAACAGCGGACGCATAATATCTTTTAGTTCTTCAGAAATTTTAAATGCTTTTACTTTTGCAGGATTAGACAACCTATCCATCATATTAGTAATCCCTCCATGCTTTAAAGCTTCCGTTACCGTTTCCCAACCATACTGAATTAACTTTGCAGCATATCCCGGTTCAATTCCTTCTGCTACCATTTTATCAAAAGATAAAATTGCACCTGTTTGCAACAAACCACATAAAATAGTTTGTTCTCCCATTAAATCAGATTTTACTTCTGCCACAAAAGAAGATTCTAAAACACCCGCTCTATGGCCTCCTGTTCCAACGGCATAAGCCTTTGCTTGCGCCCATCCTTTATTTTCTGGATCATTTTCTGGATGCACAGCAATTAAGGTTGGCACTCCAAATCCTCTTTTATATTCTTCTCTAACTTCAGATCCAGGACACTTAGGAGCCACCATAATTACGGTTAAATCCTTTCTAACCTGTGTTCCTTCTTCAACAATATTAAAACCATGCGAATAAGATAATGTTGCACCTTTTTTCATTAATGGCATTATTGTGTTCACAACATTAGTGTGTTGTTTGTCTGGAGTTAGATTTAATACTAAATCTGCAGAAGGAATTAAATCTTCATAAGTGCCCACTAAAAACCCGTTTGAATTGGCATTCACAAAAGAAACTCTATTTTGATCAATAGCTGCTTGTCTTAAAGCATAGGAAATATCCAAACCAGAATCTCTCATATTCAATCCTTGATTTAAGCCTTGTGCCCCACAACCCACAATAACAATTTTCTTTCCTTTTAATGCGCGTACTCCGTCCTCAAATTCTGAAGCATCCATAAAACGACATTTTCCTAATTGTTCTAATTTTTCTCTTAATGTTAGTGTGTTAAAATAATTTGACATTTTTATTTATTTAGTTGTTGTATGTTTCTAATAATTCTGAAATTTTCATTTCTTCTTTGGTTACTGCAATTAAACCCGAACGCGTGTATTGCATAATACCAAAATCACTTAACTGATTGTGCAATGCTACTATTTCTTCTTTTTTTCCTGATTTTTCAAGTACAAAAAACTCTTTATTAACAGTTACAATTCTTGCGTTACTTTCTTTAATGATATTCTGAATTTGACGTTCTTCAAATAACAATTCAGATTTAATTTTAAATAAACCAGAAATTTGATAAATAATTTCATCAAGATCGTGGTAATATGCTTTAATTACCTCCACCTGTTTTTCAATTTGACCAATAATTTTCTTCACGTTATCTTCTGCCATATTTACAACAATTGTAAATTTAGCAACCTCTTCAATTTCGGAAGGAGAAATATTTAAACTCTCTATGTTAATATGTCTTCTCTGAAAAATAGCTGAAATTCTATTTAACAAACCTATGTTGTTTTCAGTATAAACTGATATTGTAAATAGTTGTTTTTCTTTGTTCATCTTATGCTAATCTTATTTCTGAAACACTTGCTCCAGAAGGAACCATTGGAAATACATTTCCTTCTTTCTCTACACAAACTTCTAAAAAATAAGCTTCTTTACTTTCCATCATTTCTTTGACGGCATCTGCTAACTCTTCGCGTTTTGTAACTTTTTTTGCCTTAATATAATATCCTTCCGCAATGGCTACAAAATTAGGATTCACCATCTCTGTAGATGCGTAGCGTTTTTCAAAAAACATCTGCTGCCATTGGCGAACCATTCCTAAAAAATCATTATTTAAAACTACAATTTTAACCGCTGCTTTTTGCTGAAAAATAGTTCCTAATTCTTGAATAGTCATTTGATAACCACCATCACCAGAAATTGAAACAACTTCGCGATCTGGCGCTGCCATTTTAGCACCAATAGCTGCTGGTAAACCAAAGCCCATGGTACCTAGACCGCCAGAAGTAATATTACTTTTTGTTTTATTAAATTCTGCATATCTACATGCAATCATTTGATGTTGCCCTACATCTGTAACAATGGCAGCATCTCCTTTACTCTGAATATTAATTTCTTTAATTACTTCACCCATAGTTAATCCTTCTTTCGTTGGATGGAGATCCCCTTTAATTACTTTTTCATATTCAATTTCATATAAATCTTTAAACTGTTGATGCCATTCTTTATGAATATTGGTGTTAATTAATGGTAAAATAGCTTCTAAAGTTGCTTTGGCATCTCCTAAAACTGCTACATCTGTTTTTACATTTTTATCTATTTCTGCAGGATCAATTTCAAAATGAATCACTTTTGCTTGACATGCATATTCATCTAATTTACCTGTAACTCTATCGTCAAAACGCATACCAATTGCAATTAAAACATCACATTCGTTGGTTAACTTATTTGGCGCATAATTACCATGCATGCCTAACATACCTACATTTAAAGGATGAGAAGTTGGCAATGCTGAAGCCCCTAAAATAGTCCAAGCCGCTGGAATTCCTGCCTTTTCTACTAACGCTTTAAATTGCGCTTCTGCTTCACTTATAACAATACCTTGCCCCCAAACTATTAATGGTTTTCTAGCCTTATTTATGATTTTCGCAGCAGCCTCTAAGGTACCTGTTATCGTTTTTGGAATCGGAACATAACTTCTTACTTTCGTGCATTTTTCATAAGAAAAATCAAACTCTTCAAACTGCGCATCCTTTGTAATATCAACTAAAACTGGTCCTGGCCTTCCAGATTTTGCAATATAAAATGCCTTTGCTAAAGCTGCTGGTATGTCTGCTGCTCTAGTAACTTGGCAATTCCATTTTGTAACTGGTGTAGAAATACCAACAATATCTGTTTCCTGAAAAGCATCGCTACCTAATAAATGGGACGCCACTTGCCCAGTAATACATACCATTGGTGTAGAATCTATTTGTGCATCTGCTAAGCCTGTAACTAAATTGGTTGCTCCAGGACCCGAAGTTGCAATTGCAACCCCTACTTTGCCAGAAATTCTTGCAAAACCCTGTGCAGAGTGCGTTGCACCTTGCTCATGTCGCGTTAAGACATGGTGAATTTTATCTTGGTATTTGTATAATTCATCATACACTGGCATAATCGCGCCACCAGGATAACCGTAAATTATTTTTACGTCTTCTGCAATTAAACACCTAACAATCGCCTCACTACCGGATATTCTTTCGGTAACTTTTGCTGCTTTTTCTTGATTTTTTATGGTTTGTGTTTCCATAGTATTTATTTTAAGGCCTTACTTGCGTAAGAATAATATTTTATTTTATAAATCTGTAACACATCCTTTAGATGCTGACGCTACTGTTTTTGCATATTTATACAAAATTCCTTTGGTGTGTTTTAACGCTGGTGAAACCCATTTTGCCTTTCTTTCTGAGATTTCTTCATCAGAAATTATAACATTGATAGAATTATCTTCTGCACTAATTCTAATTTTATCACCCGTTTCTAAAATTCCGATGGTTCCTCCAGATTGTGCTTCTGGTGTAATATGGCCAACTACAAAACCGTGTGTTCCTCCAGAAAAACGACCATCTGTGATTAAAGCAACAGATTTACCTAAACCTGCTCCCATAATTAATGAAGTTGGTTTTAACATTTCTGGCATCCCTGGTCCACCTTTTGGACCTACATACCTAATGACGACTACATCTCCTTTCTCTACTTCTCCTGCAACAATACCTGTGTTTGCAGCCTGTTCACCGTCATAAACGACAGCTTTTCCTTCGAAAAGCAATCCTTCATTTCCTGAAATTTTTGCAACCGCTCCCTCTGTTGCCAGGTTTCCATAAATTATTTGAATATTTCCTGATGATTTTAATGCTTTATCTTTTGGGTAGATTACATCTTGTTCATCAAACTCCATTGGGGCAACACTTGCTAAATTATCTGCTAATGTTTTTCCAGTAACCGTCATACAATCTCCGTGCAAGTATCCATTATCTAATAAATATTTCATGATTACTGGCGTTCCACCAACTCCGTGAACATCTTCCATTAAATATTTTCCAGAAGGTTTTAAATCTGCAATTAGTGGCGTTCTATCACTTACCCTTTGAAAATCTTCTAGGGTAAATTCTATGTCTGCGGCATGTGCGATAGCTAAAAAGTGCAATACTGCATTCGTAGATCCACCCAAAGCGTTTACAATAGCAATGGCGTTTTCTAAAGACTTTTTAGAGATAATATCTAAAGGCTTTAAATCTAATTCTAATAGGTTTTTTATGGCCAAAGCGGTTCTTTCTGATTCAGATAACTTATTCGGATTCTCTGCCGGAATTGAAGAATTATAAGGCAATGCAAAACCCATACATTCTATAGCAGAGGCCATAGTATTTGCAGTATACATTCCACCACAAGCTCCCGCTCCCGGAATAGCCCTTTTTATAATTTCTCTATATTCGTCTTCTTCAATTTCACCTGCCATTTTTTGCCCTAAAGCTTCAAAAGCAGAAACAATATTTAATTTTTTTCCTTTATAATTTCCAGATGCAATTGTACCACCATACATCATTATTGATGGACGATTTAAACGCAGCATTGCAATAACAGCTCCTGGCATGTTTTTATCACAACCAACAACAGAAATCAACGCATCATAACTTTGCGCATTCATAACTGTTTCAATAGAATCTGCAATAATATCTCTAGAAGCTAAAGAGTAATTCATACCAGAAGTTCCCATTGAAATTCCGTCTGAAACTCCAATTGTATTAAACCCTAAACCAACTAAACCAGCAATTTTACTTTCTACTTTTACCTCTGCTGCCAAATTGTTTAAATGCATGTTACAGGGGTTTCCATCATACCCTGTGCTTGCAATACCAACTTGAGCTCTGCTCATATCTTCATCTGTTAAACCTACGGCATACAACATTGCTTGCGATGCAGGCTGAGATTCATCTTGTGTTAGTCTTTTGCTATGTTTATTTAATTCCATTTCTAGTATTCTTCAATTTGTTGACTAAATTACTCTGTTTCTGTGTTTTATTGAATAATATTCAATACTAATGTTTAAATTCAGGTGTTAAAAAAACAAGTTAAATGTCTAGCAATAAATATGTTAACTATTTTTAATTATGATATTCAACACCTTAAAAAAGCCCATAAAAAAACCTACCATTTTAGTGGAAGGTTCGTTTATAAAAATATAAATACTACTTCCTTATCGCATCTTAATAATGACGTTAATGGTAGAAATAATATTTAATACTTGTTTATTCATTTATATCTATAAAAAATCTTTAAAACAACTAATTTATTTTTTAAATAATAGTACTCTGACCGGCGTGAATATTCATAAAATTTAAATTGGAGTCTTCTTGATTTAGTATATAATCCACAATAAAATCTCCTACTTTAGAAGTAGATGCAGGGTACTTATTTTTACCTTTTATATCTTCTGTTGTAATATTTAAGACTAAAGATTTCTCTACCGCTCTTTCTATAGCACCTGCTTCTTCATCTAAACCTAAGTGCTCTAACAACATGGCTGCCGACAAGATAGAGGCTAAAGGGTTAGCTATATCTTTGCCTTTTGCTTGCGGAAAAGAACCGTGAATTGGTTCGAATAATGCATTTTCTTTACCAATTGAAGAAGAGGCTAATAAACCGATTGAACCTCCGATAACACTTGCTTCATCTGAAATAATATCTCCAAATAAATTTTCTGTAAGAATTACATCAAACTGTTTTGGATTTAAAATGATCTGCATGGCTGCGTTGTCTACAAATAAATACTCTAACGTAACATCCTTATATTTTTTTGAAATTTCTGTAACTGTTTTTCTCCATAAACGAGACGTTTCTAAAACATTAGCTTTATCTATTAAAGTTACTTTTTTTCTTCTGGTTTGTGCGGCTTTAAAAGCTAAATGCGTAATTCTGGAAATTTCGTTAACAGAGTAAGAACAAATATCTGTAGCTGTCTGGCCATCTGCACTCAATTTTTTGTTTCCAAAATAGATACCACCCGTTAATTCTCTGTAAATAATAATATCTGTTCCTTTAATAATTTCTCTTTTTAATGGAGAATTTTTTATCAAACTATCATAAGCCTTTACAGGTCTCACGTTACAGAACAAACCTAAATCTTCTCTTAATTGCAAAAGACCTTGTTCTGGTCTTATTTTTGCAGTAGGGTCATTGTCATATTTAGGATCTCCAATAGCCCCAAACAAAATAGCATCTGCATCTTTACAAATTTTAATCGTTTCTTCTGGTAAAGGAACTCCCACAGCATCAATTGCACATGCACCCATTTGAGCTTCCTTATATAAAAATATATGATTATACAATTCTGCAATAGCATCTAATGCTCTTTTTGCTTGATTAATCACCTCTGGTCCAATACCATCTCCCGGAATTACTGCGATTGTATATTTCATAATATGCTGCTAAAAAAATTTAAGTTGTAAGAATTTCAGAGACCTTATTAACTTCTTTCATAATGTTATGAATGTCTTCATCTTTTACTTCTTTCTGATTGTCTGCTATCACTAAAAATGCATCGTAAGTAGCATCTAGTTGTATTTTTGTCAATTCATAACCAATCTTTTTTGCTCTGTAAGCCAAAGCTGCTCTTCCACTTCTTGCAGTTAAAACAATGGCACTTTCTGTAACACCAACATCTTCAGGATCCATAATTTCATATGTTTCTCTGTTTTTTATAACACCATCTTGATGAATTCCAGAGCTATGTGCAAATGCATTTGCACCAACAATTGCCTTATTGGGTTGCACTGGCATTCCCATGCTCTCACGAACTAAAATACTTGTGTCATACAATAATTTTGTATTCACACTTGTTTCTAAGTTTAAATAAGGGTGTTGTTTTAATACCATAACCACCTCTTCTAACGCCGTGTTTCCGGCGCGCTCTCCAATTCCGTTGATTGTGCATTCAATCTGACGCGCTCCATTGATAACACCAGCAATTGAATTGGCAGTTGCCAAACCTAAATCGTTATGACAATGACACGAAAGAATTACGTTTTCTATACCTCTTACGTTTTCACGTAAATATTTTATTTTTGCACCGTATTCATCTGGTAAACAATACCCTGTTGTATCTGGAATGTTTAGCACAGTTGCACCTGCTTTTATAACTGCTTCGCAAACCTTAGCAAGAAACTCATTATCTGTTCTTCCTGCGTCTTCTGCGTAAAACTCTACATCTTCTACAAAACCTTTTGAATACGCAACAGCATTTACAGCACGTTCAATTACTTTTTCTCTAGTAGAATTAAATTTAAATTTTATATGAGAATCACTCGTTCCAATACCTGTGTGTATTCTGGGAAATTTAGCGTATTTTAATGCGGCTGCCGCTACTTTTATATCATTTTCAACAGCTCTAGTTAAACCACAAACAGTTGCATTTTTTACAATTTTTGAAATTTCAGTAACTGATCTAAAATCTCCCGGGCTAGAAACCGGGAAACCAGCCTCTATTACGTTCACCCCCAACAAGTCCAACCTCTCAGCAATTACTAATTTTTGATTTGTATCTAACTTACACCCAGGAACCTGTTCTCCATCTCTTAGTGTTGTGTCGAAAATTTGTACTTGATTGTTTAGCATAATTTCTATAAAGATTGTACTTATTATAAATCAAATATATATCTTGCATAATCAATATAAGAATCAACTTCTAATAACAAACGATTTCTAAATCAAATCATCAATAATTAAAAAATTGATTATCAATAGATTATGAGCAAAATCATTACATCCGCCAATCAACAAAATGATGCTCTTTTTGTTCTTATTAAATCTTTAACCAAATCTGAAAAGAGACAGTTTAATCTCTATGTAGGAAGGCTTGGAGGTAATATTGATGCAAAATTTTTTTCTTTATTTAAATTCTTAGAAAAGTTAAAAATATACGATGAAAAAGTAATTATTGGTAGCGGAATTGTTTCTAAACAGCAACTTTCTAATCTAAAAGCGCATTTATACAAACAAATATTAATTAGTCTACGTTTAAATCCTGCACACAAAAACGTGCGAATTCAAATTAGAGAACAATTAGATTTTGCAACTGTTTTGTATCAAAAAGGGCTGTATAAACAAAGTCTAAAACTCTTAGAAAAAGCTAAAAATATGGCTTTAGACAACGAAGAAAAGAACATTGCATATGAAATTGTAGAATTAGAGAAAGTAATAGAAACACAATATATTACAAGAAGTTTAAGTAATAGAGCAAATCAATTATCTGTACAGGCAAAAGAATTAAGTCAGCAAAATGTAATTGCCAGTAAACTCTCTAATCTATCTTTACAATTATACAGCCATCTACTACAAAATGGCTATGTAAAAAACAAAAAAGAAGTTGAATTTATTCAAAAATATTTTAACGATAAAATGCCAAAATATGATTTTAAAACTTTAGGTTTTAGAGAAAAATTGTGGTTAAATAAAGCACATTTGTGGTATAGCTTTTTAATTCAAGATTTTTTACTTAGCTACAAATATGCTAGCAAATGCGTTAATTTATTTAATAGTCCTAAATTAATAAACATACATCCTGTTTTTTATTTAAAGTCTAAAAACTACTTACTAGAAGCTTCTTTTTTAGTGCAGAAAACTTCGACATTTAAAGCAGAATTAATTGCCTTTGAAACAGAGATTGAAAATCAAGAAATTCCTTTAAATACAAATACAGAATTACTTATTTTCATGTATTTATATTCAAATAAACTGCATTTACATTTCTTAGAAGGCACTTTTGATGAGGGAGAATATTTAGTAGCTATTATTAATGATAAAATTGAAAAGTATAAAAACAGATTAGACAATCATTATATCGTTTTGTTACATTACAAAATTGCTTGTTTATATTTTGGAATGGGTAAAAACAAGTTATGTATTCTCTATCTACAAAAAATTATACGTTCTAAAAACATAAATGCCGCAGAAGATTTGCAGTGTTTTGCACGTATATTAAATTTAATTGCACATTATGAATGTGGTTTAGATTATGATCTAGAAAGACAGTTTGTAGATACTTATAAGTTCTTACTCAAAATGGAGAATTTACAAGAAGTGCAAAAAGTTTTTCTTACATCTATTAGAGACTTAAGTGACGTTTTTCCTCATGAAATTAAGAACGAATTTAAAAAAATTCATAAAAAATTAAAAAAGTTTGAAAACCATCCGTACGAAAAAAGAGCATTTTTATATTTAGATATTTTATCCTGGTTAGAAAGTAAAATTCAGAACAAACCCATCTCAACAATAATTAAAGAAAAAGCAAATCTATTTCCTAAGTAATTTGAAATTTATAATTTTTTCTACTTATTTTTATCATTATCACATTAATTGGTTTATTTCCTAAAATATTTTATAATATTTAAGCACAAATTAAATATTAATAATACTTTTGCCTTGTGAGTATTTTAAATTTCTTAGTAAAAACATTTCAAACCAACTCTGTGGTTTGTATTTCTATGGATACAATTACCCGCACTTCTTCGGCTACCATTACCCTTTAAGGGTTCTATATATTCATATCAATTTAGGTTATCAGTAATTTCGAAAATTATCGGAATACACTCAATAAAAAATAAGTTACACAAACTATTCATTACTAATGAAAGTATTAAAATTTGGCGGTTCATCTGTCTCAAATTCAGAAAACATAAAAAAAGTATTAGCCATTGTTGCTATAGAATCTAAAGAACAAAAAGTTGCAGTGGTAGTTTCTGCATTTGGTAAAACCACAGATAATTTATTAGTCGCAGCTAATAGTGCTTTAGTAGATATTGCAATTGCTAAAAATATTTTAGAAACTATTAAAGAAGTGCATTATCAGGTTATTAATGACTTAATTTCTTCTCAAAAAAAAGAAGTCTTAGAAGTGGTTACTTCATTGTTGGATAGATTGTGTTCTATTTATGAAGGTATTTTTTTATTACAAGAATTGTCAGATAAAACAATAGCAAAGGTATCTAGCTTTGGTGAAAGACTTTCTTCTTTTATTATTGCAAATGCAGCAAATGAATTATTTGATGCAGCTCATAAAGAAAGTAAAGTATTAATTTCTACAAATAATGAATATCTAAACGCACAAGTAAATTTTAAAATTACCAACCAAAACATTACCTCTTTTTTCGACAAAAACAAACATCAAGTTACTGTTTTAGGCGGTTTTATTTCTTCTAATATAAAAGGAGAAACCACTACACTCGGCAGAGGCGGTTCAGATTTTTCTGCATCCATTTATGCTGCGGCTTTAAATGCAGTTGAGTTACAAATATGGACAGACGTTCCTGGAATGTTTACTGCAAATCCTAGGGTTGTAAAACAAGCATATCCAATTTCAGAAATTTCATATGAAGAAGCAATGGAGTTGTCTCATTTCGGTGCAAAGGTTTTATATCCACCAACAATTCAACCTTCTTTAAGAAAAGAAATACCTATTCGAATTAAAAATACTTTTGACCCCGAAAATGTAGGAACATTAATTTGTAACAATCCGAATAATAGTGATGACGTAAAAGGTATTTCTCACATAGAAGACATTAGTTTAATTACGTTAGAAGGTGGCGGAATGATTGGAATTCCTGGTTTTTCTAAACGTTTGTTTGAAACACTTTCCTTAGAAAAAATAAATATCGTTTTTATAACACAAGCCTCTTCAGAACATTCTATTTGCGTTGGTGTTTATCAAGATGATGCTTCAAAAGCAAAAGAACTTTTAGACGATACCTTTAGCATAGAAATAGATAGAAAAAAAATAAAACCAATCATTGTAGAAAATGATTTAGCAATTATTGCGGTAGTTGGTGAAAGTATGAAAAACTATCAAGGGCTAAGCGGACAAATGTTTAGCGCCTTAGGGAGAAATAATGTAAATGTTAGAGCAATTGCTCAGGGTTCTTCAGAAAAAAACATTTCTGCTGTTATTAATAAATCAAATGCAAAAAAAGCTTTAAATACATTACATGAGCAATTTTTTGAAGAAAAGACAAAACAGCTAAACTTGTTTGTTACTGGTGTTGGTAATGTTGGTGAGCGCTTTCTAGCACAAATACAACAGCAAAGAGAATTCTTAAAAGAAAATCTAAAATTAAATATTAAAGTTATTGGAATTGCAAATTCTAGAAAAATGTTTTTTGATAATGATGGAATAGATCTAGAAAGCTGGAAAAAAAGCTTAGAAAATGGAGAACCAACAACCTTAAAAAGCTTTCATGAAAAAGTAATAGCATCCAATCATATTAATAGTGTTTTTATAGACAATACAGCAAATCAGGAAGTTTCTGAAGTATATAAAACCTATTTACGTGAAAGTATTTCTGTTGTAACCTGTAATAAAATTGCATGTGCTTCTAGCTTTGACAATTACAAAACATTAAAACAAATTTCTAGAAAATACAATGCATCCTTTTTATTCGAAACAAATGTTGGTGCAGGTCTACCAATTATAGATACACTTAAAAATTTAATAAATTCAGGAGATAGAGTTCATAAAATTCAGGCAGTATTATCTGGAAGTTTAAATTTTGTTTTCAATAATTTTACAGATAAAGCTACATTTCATGATGTAGTTGCCGCAGCTCAAAAAGAAGGATATACAGAACCAGATCCGAAAATTGATTTAAGTGGAGTTGATGTTGCTAGAAAAATATTAATTTTAGCACGAGAAAGTGGTTATAAAATAGAGTTAGAAGATATTTCAAACAATACGTTTTTACCGGAAGAGACCTTAAACACTAAAAATAATGAAGACTTTTATGCTTCTTTAACTAAAAGTGAAGGACATTTTCAAAACATTTATAAAGAAGCAAATGACAAAGATTGTAGATTAAAATACGTAGCAGAATTTATTAATGGAAAAGCAAATGTTGGTTTGCAGCATATTGCTTCGGACCATCCTTTTTATAATTTAGAAGGAAGTGATAATATTGTTTTATTTTTCACAGATAGATACCCTGAAAATCCTTTAATAATAAAAGGTGCTGGTGCTGGTGCAGATGTAACTGCTTCTGGTATTTTTGCAGATGTCATTAGAATTGCAAATAAATAAGTCTTTATTTCTCAGTAACACTTTTACAGCTAGAGAGTAACTGCAGATCAATGCTGAGAAATAAAAAATAAACACTGAATAAAAAAAATGAATTATATAAAAATATTCGCCCCAGCAACAGTTGCAAATGTTTCTTGCGGCTTTGACTCTCTTGGTTTTGCCGTAGATGCTGTTGGAGACGAAATGACCTTTACAAAGACAGCTGAAAAAGGAGTTAAAATAACCAATATTACTGGAGCAGATTTAACTTATAATATTGATGAAAATGCAGCAAGTGCTGTTATTAAAAAAATACTAAATACAGCAAACGCAGATTTTGGGATTGCATTAACTATTCATAAAGGCTTCTCTCCAGGAAGTGGTTTAGGAAGTTCTGCGGCGAGCGCAGCTGGAGCTGCTTTTGGTACAAATCAATTATTAGGAGATATGTACTCTAATTTAGAATTGACAAAATTTGCCATGTTTGGTGAAAAAGTTGCGTGCGGATCAGAAATTGCAGATAATGTTGCAGCGGCTATTTTTGGTGGTTTTATCTTGGTTAGAAGTTATCATCCTTTAGAAATTATAAAATTACCAGTTCCTAGCGAATTGAGGGTTGTTGCTATTCATCCACAGATTTCAATAAAAACTAAAGATGCTAGAGCAGTTTTACCTGCAGAGATTGCATTGAAAGATGCGGTTACGCAATGGGCAAATGTTGGTGGGTTAATTAGTGGTTTATACACAGATAATTACAACCTCATTAGTAACTCATTAGTAGATATTGTTGCAGAACCTGCTCGAAAATCTTTAATTCCGTTTTTTGACGACATTAAAAATAGTGCTACAAAAGCAGGCGCTTTAGGTGCAGGAATTAGTGGATCTGGACCTACAGTTTTTGCTCTTTGTGAGGGGGATGTAGTTGCTAAAGCTGTATACAAGAGTATAGAAGAAAGTTATAAAAATACAGGAATCAATTTTGAAATGTTTATTTCCAAAGTAAATCATAAAGGGATAAAGATTATAAAATAATTAATAGTTTTAAGTGCATCGGTATTAATCATCGGCATAACTCAAAATATAAAATATAAAAAAATGGACTACTACAGTTTACACCATAAATCGCCAAAAACAAGTTTTAAAAATGCAGTTATGCAAGGTCTTGCAAAAGATAGAGGAATCTACTTTCCAGAGAATATAACGCCCCTTTCTAAAGATTTTATTACCAATATTAACGAGTATACAAATCATGAAATTGCGTATGAAGCAATTAAGCAGTTTGTTGGTGATGAAATTCCGACTAAAAAATTAAAAGAGATTATTAAAGAAACAATTTCTTTCGATTTTCCTTTGGTAAAAGTTAATGATAATATTGCTTCTTTAGAGTTGTTTCATGGCCCAACAATGGCTTTTAAAGATGTTGGAGCAAAATTCATGGCGCAGTGTTTAGAGTATTTTAATAAAGGTAATGAAGAAGAGGTTACTGTTTTAGTAGCTACATCTGGAGATACTGGCGGTGCTGTTGCTAACGGGTTTTTAGGAGCAAAGGGTGTAAATGTTGTAATACTATATCCTTCAGGAAAAGTAAGTAATGTTCAAGAAAAACAATTGACTACTTTAGGTCAGAACATTACAGCATTAGAAGTAGATGGTGTTTTTGATGATTGCCAAGAAATGGTAAAAACGGCTTTCTTAGATGAAGATATTAAGAGAACTCTTACCTCTGCAAATTCTATAAATATTGCACGTTGGCTGCCACAGATGTTCTATTTTTTCTTTGCTTATAAAGAATTACAAAAAATGAATAAAGAGTTAGTTTTTTCTGTACCAAGTGGGAATTTTGGTAATATCTGTGCAGGAATTATGGCAAAAAAATTAGGTTTACCTATCAAACATTTTGTGGCTTCTACCAATATAAATGATACAGTTCCTAATTATTTAATAGATGGTGTTTACAATCCGAAACCCTCTAAAGCAACTATTTCTAATGCAATGGATGTTGGGAATCCGAGTAATTTTATAAGAATTAGAGAGTTATTTAACAACGATTTAGAAGCGCTTAAAAGTGCTTTCTCTTCTTATAGTTTCTCAGATAACGAAACGCGAGAAACTATGAAGAAAATCTATGGAGAATCTGGTTATATTTCAGATCCACATGGCGCTGTTGGGTATTTAGGTTTAAAAAAATACGATTTAAAAGCAAATGAATTTGGTGTATTTCTAGAAACGGCCCACCCTGTAAAATTTTTAGACGTTGTAGAAGAAACGCTTCCTGTTACGGTAACAATTCCCGCACAAATTCAGAAAGTTATCAATAATAAGAAAGTAGCTATCGAAGTATCTAATTATGAAGACTTGAAAGCTTTTTTAATGAAATAGTAAATAAATTAACATTTTTCTAAAATAAACATGTAGTTTTAGCAGCATTATATAAAATATACATAATGCAACAAAAAAATAATACCCCGGCAATTATAATTATTGCAAGTTTATTTTTCATTTTCGGATTTGTTACCTGGATAAATGGAGCCTTAATTCCGTTTATGAAAACTATAAACGAACTTACAGACGCACAATCTTATTTGGTAGCCTCTGCCTCTTATATTTCATTTGTAGTTATGGCATTGCCTGCTTCTTATATTTTAAATAAAATTGGCTACAAAAAAGGCATGTCTTTAGGATTAATCATTATGGGAATTGGTGCTTTAATTTTTATTCCTGCTGCAGAGGCAAGAACCTACTGGGTCTTCTTAACAGGTATTTTTATTCAAGGAGTTGGAATGACTATTTTACAAACAGCAGCAAACCCATACATTACTATCTTAGGACCTATAGAAAGTGGTGCTAAACGTATTGCAATTATGGGAATTGCGAATAAAACTGCTGGTGCTTTAGGTTCTCTAATCTTTGGAGCTCTTTTATTATCTGGAATAGATGAAACTAAAGAAAAATTAAGTGGAGCTACTTTAGAAGAAAAAAACACTTTATTAGATGCTATGGCAGATAGTGTTTTTATGCCGTATCTTATTATGGCACTTGTGCTCTTTATATTAGGTGTCCTCATAAGAAAAGCTCCCTTACCGCAAGTAGAAGCCTCCGAAACAGAAGTAATAGAAGAAGGTAAAACAGCTAAAACAAGTATTTTTCAATTTCCGAATTTATGGCTGGGAGTTATAGCCTTATTCGTTTATGTTGGTGCAGAAGTAATTGCTGGAGACACTATTATTGCTTACGGAATATCACTGGGCTTTACAGGTGAAGAAGCAAAATATTTTACTACCTATACATTATTAGCTATGGTTGCAACCTATGCTGTAGGTGTATTTTTAATCCCTAAGTATCTTAAACAAAAAACTGCTTTAATAGCAAGTGCTCTTTTAGGAATTATTTTTAGTTTTTGTATTTTAAATACAACAGGGTTTGTTTCTATTTTATTTGTGGCAGCTTTGGGAATTGCAAATGCTTTAGTTTGGCCTGCAATTTGGCCTCTGACATTAGAGGGTTTAGGAAAGTTTACAAAAACCGGATCGGCGCTTTTAATCATGGCAATTTCTGGTGGAGCAATTATTCCACCATTATATGGTAGAATTGTAGATGCCAATAAACAAGAATTAATTACCAACGGAGTCCAAGAAATAGATGCATTGGCAATAGCCTCTACCGATAGTTATTGGGTTTTAATACCTTGTTATGTGATCATTCTAATGTTTGCTGTTTGGGGCCATAAAATAAAAAGCTGGAGCAAATAAAAATGTAAATAACTAGATATTAGAACCTTAATTGACATAAAAACTAAAACTAGAAAGACAAATAACTGCGTAAAATAAAAAGTCCTAACAAATTTAATTTGTTAGGACTTTTTTGTTGGCCTACAAGGACTCGAACCTTGAATGTCGGTACCAAAAACCGGTGTGTTACCAATTACACCATAGGCCAATACTGCTTAGCGGATGCAAATTTAATCTATTCTTTTAATTCCACAAACATTTTTAAATAAATTTTTTCTTTAACAAACTTTTATGAGGATTTATCTCTGTAATTAAAGACATATCAAGCTATTTATTCATATTTATTGTTAAATTCGCCCACACATTATTCTGTAATTCTTATGACAATAGCAAACTTTAAAAAATGGAACCTCATCTTAGGGTGGCTCACATTTGTAATTGCTTTAATAACCTATTCTTTAACCATAGAGCCAACCGTTAGTGCTTGGGATGTTGGAGAATATATTGCTACTTCTGTAAAACTAGAAGTTGGGCATCCACCAGGAGCGCCTTTATTTCAGATGTTAGGTGCATTTTTTGCAATGTTTACTTCAGAGAGTTCAGAGATTGCTAAAATGGTAAACTTTATGTCTGCTTTAGCGAGTGCATTTACTATTTTATTTATGTTTTGGACAATTAGCAACCTCGCTGAAAAACTAGCCTTAAAAACAGGTAAAATTGCAGAAGGTAGTTACATTGCTATTTTAGGAAGTAGTATTGTTGGTTCTTTGGCATACACATTTTCAGATAGTTTTTGGTTTAGTGCTGTAGAAGGCGAAGTGTATGCTATGTCTTCATTTTTAATGGCTATCTTATTTTGGCTCGGTTTAAAATGGGAAAGCGAGTTGCACACCCCAAGAGGAAACAAATGGTTAATACTTATAAGTTTTGTAGTGGGTTTATCTTTTGGTGTTCACATACTTTCTTTATTGGTAATTCCTGCCATTTTTATGCTGTATTTCTTCAAAACCTATAAAAGCATAAATTTAAAAACAACAGCTATTGCAACCGTTCTGGCTATTTTTGTATTGGCATTTGTGTTTAAATTTTTATTTCCTTTTACATTAAAATTCTTTAGTGCATCAGAATTATTTTTTATAAACACCATAGGTTTGCCTTTTAATTCTGGAAGTATTATTGCTGCGGTCATTTTAATAGCGCTTTTCTTTTTCGGTTTAAAATACACTAGAAAACAGAACAAAATTCATACAAACACTTTAATATTGTCTGTGCTTTTTATTATGATTGGTTTTTCTTCTTGGATGATGCTGCCAATTAGAGCAAATGCGAATACCACCATTAATGAAAATAATCCTTCTAGTGCCCGTGAATTATTGGCCTATTATGAGCGCGAACAATATGGAGATGCTAATGTTTTCTACGATACGTACTATTCTAATACCTTTGAAAGAACACAAGATGCTAAGCAACCATACAAAGACGACAAGCCTAAATATGAAAAGAAAAATAGCGAATATGTTATTGTAAATAAATACAAAAACGTAATTCCTAATTATTCAAACAAACACAAAGGGTTTATTCCGAGAATGGTGAATCCGGCCGCAGAAAAAATGTACAAAGCTATTGCTGGGATTCCAGAAAACAGCAAAAGAAGACCCACTTTTGGTGAAAATCTTAAATTTATGTTTAGCTATCAATTTGGCTACATGTATGGACGTTATTTTATGTGGAATTTTGCAGGAAGACAAAATGATGTTCAAGGAAGGTTAGATATTTTTAATGGAAACTGGATTAGTGGAATCGATGCCATAGATGAAATGAGATTAGGATCTCAACAACAACTTCCAACCCAAGCTATTGAAAATAAAGGAAGAAATAAATACTACTTTTTACCTCTTATTTTAGGCCTCATTGGCTTATTTTTTCAAATTAAATGGGACAAAAATAATTTCTTCACACTCTTTTTATTCTTTGCTTTTACAGGTTTTGCCATTATTTTTTATACAAACCCGAAGCCTTTTGAACCCAGAGAGCGTGATTATGCAATTGTAGGTAGTTTCTATATTTTTGCTATTTGGATTGGTTTTGGTGTCTTAGCACTTTATGAATATTTAAAAAACTTTGCTAATAAAAAAACAATTGCAATTGCAGTTTCTATAGTTTCCTTGCTAGCCGTGCCAACGTTAATGGCTTCTGAAAACTGGGACGATCATGATCGCTCTAATCGATATACAACCCGTTTAAATGCGCAAGCATATTTAGAGAGTTGTGATGAAAACGCTATCATGTTTACCATTGGAGATAATGATACGTTTCCACTTTGGTATATGCAAGAAGTAGAAGGTATTAGAACCGATTTAAAATTGGTAAACACCAGTTTATTTGCTACAGATTGGTACATAGACCAGATGAAACGCGCAACGTATGATGCACCTCCTATACCTTCTCAATTAAAACACGACCAGTATAGATATGGAAGTTTAGATATTGCCTATCATATAGAACATCCAAGATTTAAAGATTCTGTAATCGCAATTAAAGACTTTATGCGCTGGATCTCTTCAGAAAGTGATGCTACCTATTATATAGACGAAGAAGAAAACATTAAAGAAAAATTCTATCCAACAAATCGTATTCGAATTCCTGTCAACAAAGAAAATGTTTTAAAAAGCGGTATTGTTGCTCAAAAAGATGCAGACAAAATTGTAGACTATATAGATATTACTATTGATGATAGAGGGATTACTAAAAATCGTATTTTAATGCTAGACATCTTAGCAAATAATGACTGGAAACAACCAATCTACTTTACGGGTGGTGCAAACGCAGACGAAGAATATATTTGGCTAAAAGATTACTTACAATTAGATGGTTTGGCTTTTAAATTAGTACCCATAAAAACACCTGCAAAATACATGGATTCAAATGGCAGGGCTAGAGAAGTAAGTTTATTTGATATTGGTAGAATAGATGCCGA
>CAJXAS010000009.1 GCA_913050305.1 uncultured Polaribacter sp.
AACGGTTTATTTCCAATTAGACACAATTAATGAGTATCTCCAAAAATCAACTAAAATTAATAACAAGTTTATCGCAGAAAAAGTATAGACAAAAGCATGATTTATTTATTGCAGAAGGTATAAAAGTGTTGAATGAATTATTAAATTCAACTTTTGAGATTGAAACCTTATTTTGCACAGATGATTTTGAGACTACTATTTCTGAAAAAAAAGTTGTTAGAATTTCTGAAACTGAATTAAAAAAAGTGAGTACACTCAAATCTCCTAACAAAGCTTTAGGTGTTTTTAAAATTCCTAAAGAAAAAGCGGTGAAAAATTCTGGTTTAACCATTGCTTTAGATGCTATTAATGACCCTGGTAATCTCGGAACAATTATACGTTTATGCGATTGGTTTGGTGTTACGCAATTGGTGTGTTCTAAGGATACTGTAGATTGCTATAATCAAAAAGTGGTGCAGGCTTCTATGGGATCTTTAACTCGTGTTTCGATTCATTATACAGATTTAGAGAACTATATAACTAAAAGTAATTTAGATACCTTTATTGCAGATATGGATGGTGAAAATGTATATAAAACTAAATTACCAAAAGAAGGAATTCTCATAATGGGTAACGAAGCAAACGGAGTTTCAGAAGAAATTAAATCTTTACTTCAGTATAAAATATCAATTCCAAGATTTGGAGAAACACAAGAAACTGAAAGTTTAAATGTTGCTACCGCGACTGCTATTTTATTAAGTGAATTTAAACGTGGTTATTAAATTTTAGTTGCTAATTTTTCGAGTTTAACTTAAAATTACTTACTCAAATGCAAAATTCAAGAAAACCCCTCTTGTGCCCATAAAATTTACAGGAGCCGTCCATCTACTATTGAGGTCATTGTCATATTTAATTTCGTTATTCATTGCAAATACGCCCCGAATTGATGGAGAGAACTTAAAATAATACAAGTAAAAATCTACACCTACTCCGATCTCATACATGAAATTATGAGTTTTCATCCTAAATTCTCCTGCAGAATTATCTTCTTGATTCTTTTCATTACTAGAGAAATTATAATCATAAGAAACCCCTCCTAAAATATAGGGTCTTATGTTCTTATATCTATTTGTGCTAAATTTAAACACAAAAGGAACATGCAAGTAAGTTGAACCTATTTCTCTAATACTATCTTGTGGTATTGAAGAATTTATTAAATGATTGAATACTATTTTTTTAGTATTACTTACCAAACCGGGTTCTAAACGTAAATTTAAATTTTTATGCAAACGTAAATCTGCAATTAAACCTACATTAAACCCACCATTTACGACTACTGTTACATTAGGTTTGTCGTAAAAACTGCCAGGAAAATCAGGATTAGGAATTTGTTTATCCGTAAAATTTAATTTAAAATCATTCTGATTTATTCCTAAGTAAAATCCGTAATGTATTAATTTTCTATCAAAAGTTGGTATATATTCTACACGTTCTGTTTGCGCAAAAAAAGCGGTAGCTGTTAATAGAAAAAATCCAATAATTAAGACTCTTTTACTCATAATTATTTACGTGCAGTATAAATTGTTGCAACTCCAAAAGTTACAGGCTTGTGTTCTGTAGTGTTAAACCCATTTTTTTGTAAAATATTGTTGAATGCTTCTCCAAAAGGAAAAGAGTTTGCAGATTCAGATAAGTAAGAATAGGCAACTTTATCTTTAGAAAATAATCTACCAACAATTGGTAAGAATAAATTTGTATATAATTTATATCCTTGTTTAAAGGGAAATTTTACAGGATTTGAAGTTTCGAGAATCACCAAAACTCCTGTAGGTTTTAAAACTCTTGCAATTTCTTTAATTCCTTTATCTAAATTCGCAAAGTTTCTAACCCCGAAAGAAACTGTAATCGCATCAAAAGTATGGTCTTCAAAAGGCATTTCTTCAGAATCAGCAACAATCATTTCTATTTTATCAGAAAGGTTTGCTTTAGCTATTTTTTCTTTTCCAACATTTAACATTCCTGGAGAAATATCTAAACCTACAATTCTATCCGGTTTTAAATGGGCCATCATTAAAGCTAAATCTCCTGTTCCTGTAGCAATGTCTAAAATGTGCTTCGAATTGTTCTCTCCAACAATCTTCACTACTTTTTTGCGCCACTTTATATCAATACCTAAAGAAATAATTCTATTTAAACCGTCATAATTGCCAGAAATAGCATCGAACATTTTTGCTACTTGCTCTTTTTTCCCTAATTCAGAATCCTTGTATGGTTTAATTATTTTTGACATATTATTTAGCTTTGGGCTATTCGCAATTTGCTTTTCACCAAATTTGTTATCCATTAATTGCAACCACTTCATTAATCATGTTTGGCAACATTTCTTTTAATAAATTTTCTATTCCATTTTTTAATGTTGCTGTAGAAGATGGACAACCACTGCAAGCACCCTGTAATACTACACTTACTACTTTATTTGCTTCATCATATGATCTAAAAGCAATATTACCTCCATCACTAGCAACTGCTGGTTTTATGTATTCATCTAGAATGTCTACAATCTGCGCAGAGATGCCTTCTAAAACTACTTTTGGTGCTGCTACATTATTTTCTGTAGCTATAGTTTCTTCTTTTGGCAACTCCTTAATAATTATTTTACCATCCGCTAAATACTCACGAATAAATGTTCTTACCTCTCCGTAGACATCATTCCATTCTACCATATCGTATTTAGTAACGGAAATATAATTGTCTGAAATAAACACTTCTTTTACAAATGGAAAGTTAAAAATTGCTTGCGCTAAAGGTGATGATGCGTTTGCTTCATCTATATTTTTAAACTCAACATCTGTTTGCGTTAATGCTTTATTTACCCCAAACTTCATTACTGCAGGATTTGGCGTCACTTCAGCGTACACTTCAATAGCTTCTTTTTTTGAAGTTCTTTCCTCGTTTACAACTATATTTCCGTCACTTATATAGGCTTCTATCTGCTCTTTTACCTCTTCTTGTACGTCTAGCCATTCTAAAATATCAAAACGTTGAATAGCAATAAAATTAGCAGTAATAAATACTTTTTTTACAAATGGTAAATAAAATAATTCTTGAGCCAAAGGAGAGTTTTTAGCTTCATCTATATTGTTAAACTCATAACTACCGCCATTAATTAAAATAGCAGTGCTATTAAATTTAAGTATGGTGTTATTCGTAGTTTCTTGTATGGTAATTTTAGTTTCTGACATGTTCTAAAAATTGAATTGCAAAATTAAGGGAAAAAAGATAGATAAGATTATTTTATGGAGATAAAATGAAGACGCTATCTTAAATGATTTTTTTAATATCAAAGCTGGCAGCGTCTTATTTTTTAAGTTATTAGGATCTACAAACTTATTGAAACTGTAGCTGTGAAAACTCTATTATCTATCGATAAATTTGCTGAGTTTACATTATAACCGGTATAAAAATTATAAGGTGCAGTTCTATTATTATTACTGTAAGCAAAATCTAATTTAAAATTCCCGAAATTATAACCTCCACCATATGAATACCCTGCTATATTATCCGAATCTAATGCTATTCTATCTGGGCTTTGTTCAAACTTATAACCTCCTCTTAAACTAAGTCTTTCAAAACGCCATTCTGAACCTATATTAAGGGCGTGTGTTTTTCTTAATTCATTTTGAAAAAATTGATTTTCCTCTGAAAAGTCTGCATTTGACAATTTCATATTTTGGTAATTTTTATTGACATAATCAATACTCAATAAGCCTTTTTTACCAAAAATAATAGCTGCACTCGCTGTTAATTTACTAGGAGTTTTTAATCTAAAAACAAACCTTTGAGAAGGATAATAACCTCCAGATGTATTGTCATAGATAATAGGATTATTGCTTACTAGTACCTCTAAATCTCCCGTAAAACCGTCATTATCTACAATGTTAGACTCTTCTAAAACCTCTGTAAACATTGTAGGCGTTTGATATGAAAGGCCAAATCTAAAGTTTTGATGTGCTTTATAAATAAATCCCAAATTCAAAGAGACACCTGAACTAGTTATAAAATTTTCTTGATACAAGTTTGCATCTAACGTATTTCCAGATCCATCATTATTAAACTCTACCAAAGTAGCAAGCTGACTAAAATTTAAGTCATAAAAATTTAAACTAGCACCAAGATATAAGCTGTTCTTATGCACTGACGAAAAAGCGATATTCATTTCACTTATCTCCCCTAAATAGTCATTAAAAAAACGCTGCTCTTCGGCTATGTTATAATTAATAATTGGGTCATTTTCATCTAAAGGAAAATTTGTAAAAGTTGCAATTCCACTGTTTCCTGCAACATTAAAGCTATTAGCAAAGTCTTTAGTTATTCTATAATTAAAGCCAAGTACAAAATTATTCCAATCAGATTTGTGAGCATTTTTAAAAACAAAAACTGCTCCAGCTTGAGATATATTTAAAAATTGATCTTGATTATTCGTGTTCGTGCCATAGTAGTTTGAAATTATATTTGTTTGTCTAGAATTTAAAGAACCCGAAAAAGCACTATTATTAAAAACAGACAAACCTGCTGGATTTATATTAACTGCAGACATATCTCCTCCCAATGCTCCAAAAGCGCCACTCATAGCAGTAAATCTAGCCGTACCATTTCCATCATCCTGCGAAAAAAGCAAAGCTAAATCTTGGTAACCTAAAGATTGACCATAAGACATTATAATAACAGCGAAAAACGCTATTGTAGTTGTTATTTTTTTCATTTTAAGGTTTTCTAATTATTTAGGATATTAATTACCTCGCGATCTGCTTGAAGATGATCTTCTAGTAGAACTACCTCTTGATGAAGATGAACTTCTACTAGAACTACTTCTTGATGAAGATGAACTTCTAGAAGGTGTGCTTCTTGAAGAACTTCTTCTCGTTGAAGATGAACTTCTGGATGGTGTACTTCTTCTCGTTGAAGTTGAAGTTCTATTTGGCACAGTTCTATTAGTACTTCTTGTTGTTGAAGTTGCATTTCTATATGGAGTAGTTTGCACTGCTCTTCTTCTTGTTAATGAAGTAGTAGATGTATTCGTAGGATTTATAATTGAAGTAAATCTTTTACTAGAAATTACGCTTGTTGCTCTTCTTCTTGAAGAACTAAGCCTTGTCGTATTAACTTTTCTTCTAGAAACTGTAGAAAAATTTCTAGTTCTTATATTATCTCTAGAATAGAAATTATTATAAGTAGATCTTCTACCATATCTGCTATTGCTGTTATACCTATTGTTATTATATGAATTTCCAAATCCGTTATTATAACCACCATACATGCCCCATCCATATGCTAAGTTATTATGGTAAGAATACCAAAAAGGATTATTGCCCCAGTTATTAAATCCGTTGTTCCAACCCATTCCATTGTTCCAACCCCATCTATTTCTATAACCCCAATTATTAAATCCCCTATTGTTCCATCCAAAGTTATTCCATCCAAAATTACTCCAGTAAGAACCATTATTATTGTTATTGATATACACAACTACATCGTTATTATCATTGTTTCCCCAAGACGGATTTGTATTATAACTTAAGTCATCTTCTTCATAAGAATTATCTGGAGAGTTATATGAATCTACATCTGTAAAAATAGTTTCTTCGTCTAAGTCTTCAAGACGCTCTAGCTCATTTGTGAAATAATTTTCATTATAATTCTTGTAGGCTTTTTGGTCTAAAACAACTACCTTTTTTCCTATCTGAGCGTTTGTATCGCTATCATAAATACCATCATTATTGTAAGCACTTTGGTAAGTACCACAAGAAAATAGCAGTAAACTAACCGCAAATATTAAGATAAATTGATTTGTATTTCGGAATCTATATGACAGTTTCATAGGCCTCATTTTTTAGTATTCATTAGTTTTATAGAAAAATTGTTAAACAAAAAAACCAAACTTTAACCAGTCTCTAACCTTTTTATAGTAATTTTGTTTTGTTTTTATATAAATACAAAAACGATTTTTTAACATATATTTCACTTTAAAGGTAACAATTTTTGTGCCAAACTTTTAATTATGAGTAAACATTTAACAAAAAGAGCAGACGATTATTCTAAATGGTATAATGAGTTAGTTGTAAAAGCAGATTTAGCTGAAAACTCTGCGGTAAGAGGTTGTATGGTAATAAAACCTTACGGATATGCTATTTGGGAAAAAATGCAGGCAGAGTTGGATAGAATGTTTAAAGAGACAGGCCATGAAAACGCCTATTTTCCACTATTTGTTCCTAAAAGTTTGTTTGAAGCTGAAGAAAAAAATGCAGAGGGCTTTGCAAAAGAATGTGCAGTTGTAACGCATTACAGGTTGCAGAATGATCCTGACAACCCAGGTAAATTAAGAGTAGATCCTGAAGCAAAATTAGAAGAAGAGTTAGTAGTTAGACCAACTTCTGAAGCTATTATTTGGAATACATATAAAGGATGGGTTCAATCTTATAGAGACTTACCTTTATTAATAAATCAATGGGCAAATGTTGTACGTTGGGAAATGCGTACACGTCTATTTTTAAGAACTGCAGAATTTTTATGGCAAGAAGGGCACACAGCACATGCAACGAAAGCAGAGGCGGTTAGCGAAGCACGACAGATGCAAGAAGTATATGCAACTTTTGCAGAAGATTTTATGGCTATGCCAGTAATAAAGGGATATAAGTCTGATAGCGAGCGTTTTGCTGGCGCAGAAGATACTTTAACTATTGAAGCTTTAATGCAAGATGGAAAGGCACTGCAAGCTGGGACAAGTCATTTTTTAGGACAAAATTTTGCAAAAGCATTTGATGTGAAATTTACGACTAAAGAAGGAAAGAAGGAACATGTTTGGGCGACCTCTTGGGGTGTTTCTACACGTTTGATTGGCGGCTTAATTATGACTCATTCAGATGATAATGGTTTAGTACTCCCTCCTAGATTAGCTCCAATTCAAGTTGTAATTGTGCCTATTTACAAAGGTGAAGAACAATTAGAAGCTATTTCTGAAAAAGTAGCCGTCTTTGTAAAAGAATTACGTAAAAAGGGTGTTTCTGTAAAGTTTGATGATAGAGATACTTACAGACCAGGTGCAAAATTTGCCGAATATGAATTAAAAGGAGTTCCTGTTAGAATTGCAATTGGAAAAAGAGACTTAGAAAATGGTACTGTAGAAATTGCCAGAAGAGATACTTTAGAAAAACAAACAGTTGCTCAAAATGATGTTGTAGATTTTGTAAGTAACCTTTTAGAAGAAATTCAAGACAACTTATTCCAAAAAGCAATAGATTTTAGAACAGAGCACACCACTTCTGTGTATAATTTTGAAGAATTTAAAACAGCTATAGCAAATAAAGGCGGCTTTGTTTCTGCTCATTGGGATGGAACAGAGGAAACCGAAAACAAGATTAAAGACTTAACAAAAGCAACCATTAGATGCATTCCTAATGACGCGAAAGAAGAAATTGGAACATGTGTATTTAGCGGAAAACCATCCTCTAAAAGAGTGCTTTTTGCGAAGGCGTATTAAATTTAAAAAAAAATGCATTTTTTTTTCAAAAATTATTGCACAATTTAAAAAACGTTGTATATTTGCACCCGCAATTGAGGCATACTTAATTGTTCTGGTCCGTTCGTCTAGGGGTTAGGACGCATGGTTTTCATCCATGTAACACGGGTTCGATTCCCGTACGGACTACAAAAGTTTTAATAAAAAAACGAAACAAGAAATTATGGCAAATCACAAGTCAGCATTAAAGAGAATTAGAAGTAACGAAGCTAAAAGATTACGTAACAAGTATCAACACAAAACGGCAAGAAATGCTGTTAGAGATTTGCGTACATCAGAAGACAAGAAAGAAGCAGAAGGTAAGTTAAATACTGTAATTTCTATGTTAGATAAATTAGCTAAGAACAATATTATTCACAAGAATAAAGCAGCCAATTTAAAATCTCAATTGACAAAGCACGTATCTGCAATGTAAGATTTTACATTTTGGTAAAAAACTAAGAACTCTGAATATTTATATTCAGAGTTTTTTATTGTTTATAAGTTAACTGAGCACCAACTACTTACAGTCTCAAATTTAAAAGACTTAGAGGCAACTTAAAAGTATTATAGGATAACGTAAGAAATTAATTTTACAAGCATTACATCTTAACACCCTCTACCAATCATAGCCTTTATGTGCATCTAATCTTATAAATATAAAGAGTAAGATTGTAAAACCCCAAAGAGATGACCCACCATAACTAAAGAACGGCAAAGGAATACCTACCGTTGGAAACAAACCTATTACCATTCCTATATTTACAATTACATGAAAAAACAGAATTGAAGCCAAACCATATCCATAGATTCTTCCGAATTTATTGGTATGTGTTTCTGCCAAATAAATAACCCGATACATCAATAACATAAATAATATAATAACTAAAGAACTTCCTAAGAAACCCCACTCTTCTCCAACAACACTAAATATGTAATCTGTGTGCTGTTCGGGTACAAAATCTCCTTGCGTTAAGTCTCCTTTTAAAAATCCTTTTCCTGAGAGCCCTCCAGAACTAATTGTTAATTCAGATTGGTGTGAATTATAACCAATTCCCTGGCTATCTTGTTTTAGACCTAAAAGAATCTCAAAACGGTCTCTATGATGCTGTTTAAATATATTATTATATGTAAAGCCAGTACCTATAATAAAAATAGTAATAATAGCATAGCCAGCTATTATTTTATACCAATTAAAACGAAGGAAGCGCTTTCCCCCTCTATAAATTGCATAGACTGTGAAAATTGTAAGTAATATAAGTAAACTTGATAAAACCAAGGTTACACCCAATAAAATCGTAAGTAAAAACAATACAATTAACAAAGCACCAAGAATAATATAATTTAAGGTTAAACCCTCTCTATGTAATACAAAGAAAAAAGCTACATAAATAAGAGCAGAACCTACATCTGGCTGCAGTGTAATCAAGAAAGCAGGTGTAAATATTACTATAAATGCCTTAATTTGATTCTTAATTAATTTAAAATTATACTGCCTATCACTTATTAGTTTCGCCACAGCTAAAGCCGTAAATGCTTTTACAAACTCTGAAGGTTGTAAACCTAATACCCCAAAATTATACCATGATGTTGCTCCATTTATTGTTTTGCCAAAAAAGAACAATCCTACAAGAGATAAAAGAGAAACTAAATAAAATATGATTGAAAACTTTTCATAAAATTTAGCATTAAAAAAAAGAATAATAATAATTAACGGAATGGTTAAAAATATAAATATCAATTGTTTACCGTATTCCGTTGAAAAACTAAGTAGCTCTAAATCTTCATCAGTTTTTGAAGCTGAATAAATATTTAACCAGCCAAAACTGACTAAAATTACAAATAGCGCAACCAAAAGCCAATCGACCCCCGCAAAAATATTATTACCTTCTTGCCGCAATTGTATCTATTTTAGGTATTAATTTATTGTATTCTTCCTGTAAACTAATATTTAACATACTTGTCTCCCTGTGCGCTGTTGCTTCAGAAATCTCACCATTTAAATACTTCTCTATCATTAAACTTGTTATCGGAGCAGCGATTCTAGAACCATAACCTCCATTTTCTACAAAAATAGCAATCGCTATTTTAGGATTATCTTTTGGAGCAAAAGCAACTAAAATAGAATGATCTTCTAGCTTTATTCTTTTACCGCTTACTACAGTATAATTTTCTGAAGTTCCAGTTTTACCACAAATATCTATTCCTTTCACTTGACTCCATTTTCCTGTTCCTGTTTTAAAAACCTCATACATCGCATCTATTACTGGACTAAAATGTTTTTTATCAATCGTAGTTTGTTTTTTCTCTGTAAAACTGGCGTTCTCTATTGGTCTTTTATTAACACCTTTTAAAATATGTGGTGTAAAGAAATAACCCTTATTTGCAATAGCAGCTGTAAAATTAGCTAATTGAATTGGTGTTGTTTGCACTTCTCCTTGCCCTATTGCATTTGATATATTTGTAGAAGCATTCCAAGAATATCGGTACATCTGATCGTAATACTTACCTGTAGGAATTAATCCAGGACTTCCCTGGGGTAAATCATATCCTAAATAATTTCCTAAACCAAAACTCTTTACATGAGCACTCCAATTATCTAACCCTTGAGATGGCTTGTTATTTTTTTCTACAATTCTCTTATAAGTATTTGCAAAATAGCTATTACAGGATTTAGAAATAGCTGTTTTTAATTGTATTGGCCTGCCGAAAATATCACAATGGCAACCCATAAACTCATTCTTTCTATTCCCGTACCTGTAGCCATTATAACAATAAAAAGAAGTTTGTTCAGATATTACCCCTTCTTGCAAACCTATCAAAGCATTCATTATTTTAAATGGAGAACCAGGAGGATAGGAAGCTTTTAAACCTCTATCATAAGTTGGTTTCTCTAAACTTTTTGGGTCCATTAAAATAGTTGAATTTTCAGAACGCTTTCTACCAACTAACATATTAGGGTCATAAGAAGGTGCCGTTACTAAAGCCAAAATTTCTCCAGTAGCAGGTTCTAAAGCTACAATACCTCCTCTTTTACCTACCATTAATTTCTGAGCGTATTGTTGTAATTCTATATCTAAAGTTAGGGTTAGATCTTTACCCCTTTCAGCTAAAGTATCTTGTTCTCCGTTCTTAAAAGAGCCAGTAATTTTGTTAAGATTATTTCTATTAAATAATTTTTTACCCTTAATCCCTCTTAAAAAATTTTCATATTGTTTTTCAATACCATCTTTACCTATTAATTCTCCTGCTTGATAATACGTGTTCTTTTTTGCTAACTGTTCATTGACCTCACCAATATAACCTAAAACATTTGCTGCTGCATTAATAGGGTACTTCCGAATTACTCTTTTTTGAATAAAAAAACCACCGTATTTATGTAATTTTTCTTGAAGGAAAGCAAAATCTTCTTTTGCTAATTGTTTTAAAAAAACAGATGGAAGATAAGAAGCATACCTGCTTGCCTTATTATACCTCTTAACAAAATCTTCAATATCTATTTTTAAAAGTTTACAGAATTCTAAAGTGTCTATCTGTTTTACTTTATTGGGCTGAATCATTACATCATAAGAAAGTTGATTGGCAACCAATAAAACTCCGTTTCTATCATAGATATAACCTCTCTCTGGGTAATCAAAAACTGTTTTTACAGCTTCATTATTTAAAGGGTCATAACTTTCACCTTTTAGTATTTGAAGCTGAAATAGACGCCCTATAAAGACGACACCTATTATGGTAATTAAAAAATACAATAAAAAACTTTTTTGCATTATTGCTTTTTAGAGAAAATATAAATTGATAAAAAATATAATATTAAAGTAAATGCACTTGAATAAAGTGTATTTAAAACTACATGAGACATATTTTGAAAACTAAAGTTAGCAAAAGAAAATAACAAAAAATGATGCAGTACTGTTAAAGTTACAATATAATTGAATTTTTTTCCAAAAGACTCTAAATTTAATTTAAAAAAAGGGTAATCCACTTCAAATTTATTAAAGAAAACTCTGATAAAAAATAATCTGAAGTATGAAATTGTTACTAATGAAAAAGCGTGAATTCCTCCTGAATCAGAAAAAAAATCGATACTTAAACCCAAAGCGAAAGAAAGTAACAAAAAAACAAATCTATTTTTCTTCAGTGGGTACAAGAAAACAAAAGTGATATATAAATACGGATTTACATATCCTAAAAACAAAATATTATTCAATACAAAAACTTGTAAAAAAACCAAGAACACAAATAGCAATCCAAAATATACTGTTTTATTCATTTCCTGAATTTTCTAAACGTTTAATTTCTACTTTCTGTAAATTTTTAATAACATAAACAGGTCCAATTACAGACATATCATTAAATAATTTTACGTTAATTACGTTGTCTACAGCATTGTCATTATTTATTTCAATTACTTTTCCTATTAAAATTCCTTCTGGAAAAATTGCAGACTTACCACCAGTTTCTATAGTGTCTCCAATTTTAACAGGTGCCTGTCTTGGAATATCTATTAATTGCACTGTGTTATAATCTAAACCATTCCATTGTAACGTACCAAAATAGCCATTTTTTAACCTTGCGTTTATCTTAGTGTTTTTATTTAAAATAGATTGAATTCTCCCATAATTAGGTGACAAATTATCTGTAAACCCAATAATCCCTTTAGCGTTAACAACAGCCATCTCTTTACTTAAACCGGCAATTGCACCTTTATCAATAGTTAAAAAATTAAACGCTTTTGAATAACTATTATTGATGATTTTAGCGCTTGTATAGGTGTATTTTTGATAATATTTTACGGTATCAATAACGATTGAATCCACTGTAAAAGAAGTATTTGTTTTTTGGTTTAGAAAGTTTCTTAAAAGGGTATTTTCTTCTATAAGTTGAGTATTTGTAGCTTTTAAACTAAAATAATCAGAAATATCAGAAACTCTACTATACAAACCACCAGTTAAAGCATTTGCAGAATTAATGTATTTACTGTTTTGAAAATTAAGATTGTTAAAAATAAGTGTCAAGGCAATAAATTGCAGGAATAAAAAGAATAAAAAATATTTAAACTTTTGAAAAAAGTAAATAAGTTGTTGCATTTTTTAGAACTCCTAAAATATTATTTCATTAATACACTCTTGTATTTATCTAATTCTTTTAAAGCAATTCCTGTTCCACGAACTACTGCTCTTAAAGGATCTTCTGCAACATAAACAGGTAAGTCTGTTTTTCTAGAAAGCCTCTTATCTAAACCCCTTAGCATAGAACCACCTCCAGCTAAATAAATACCTGTATTGTAAATATCTGCTGCCAATTCTGGCGGAGTCTTAGATAATGTTTCCATAACTGCATCTTCTATTCTTAAAATAGATTTATCTAAGGCTTTTGCAATTTCTCTATAAGAAACTTGCACTTGCTTTGGCTTACCACTTAACAAGTCTCTACCTTGAACCAACATGTCATCTGGTGGAGTTTCTAAATCTTCTGTAGCTGCACCAATCGTAATTTTTATTTTCTCTGCAGTAGTTTCTCCAACATGCAGGTTATGCTGTGTGCGCATATAATACATTATATCATTTGTAAATAAGTCTCCTGCTACTTTTACAGATTGATCACAAACAATACCAGCCAAAGCAATAACAGCAATTTCTGTTGTACCACCACCAATATCTATAATCATATTCCCCTTTGGCTCCATAATATCTATACCAACACCAATTGCAGCTGCCATAGGCTCATAAATTAAATAGATTTCTTTAGCATTCATGTGTTTCGCAGAATCCCTTACAGCACGTTTTTCTACTTCTGTAATTCCAGACGGAATACAAATAACCATTCTTAATGCGGGTGGAAATAACTTCTTTTTAATTGATGGAATCTGTTTTACAAATTCTTTAATCATTTCTTCTGAAGCTTGAAAATCTGCAATAACCCCGTCTTTTAATGGACGGATAGTTTTGATATTTTCATGGGTTTTTCCTTGCATTAAGTTGGCTTCTTTACCAATTGCAATAATTTTACCCGTAGTTCTGTCTCTTGCTACAATAGAAGGACTATCAATAACCACTTTTCCTTTGTGAATTATTAATGTATTTGCGGTTCCTAAATCGATCGCAATATCTTCGGTCATAAAATCAAAAAAACCCATAAAATATTTTTAGTTATTATTTTTACTCATGTATTACAAAGCTACTAAAATTCTAATTGCAAATAACCTATATATTCTTAATGTTTAAAATGCCTAGTTCCTGTCATTACCATAGATATATTATTTTTATTACAATAGTCAATACTTAATTGATCTTTAATAGAACCTCCAGGCTGTATCACACTTTTTATACCTGCATTATCTGCAATCTCTACACAATCTGGAAAAGGAAAAAAAGCATCACTTGCCATTACACATCCGTTTAAGTCAAATTTAAAAGAATTTGCCTTTTCTATTGCTTGGTTCAAAGCATCTACTCTACTTGTTTGCCCTGTACCCCCTGCTAACAACTGCTTATTTTTAACTAAGATAATGGTATTTGACTTAGTGTTTTTACACAATTTAGATGCAAATAATAAGTCTTCTATCTCACTTGCTGTTGGATTCGTATTAGTAACGTATTTCAAATCTGATAATTGATCTGTAATACTATCTTTATCTTGAACTAAATTACCATTTAAGCAAGTTCTAATTGTTGTTGTAGGTAATTTAACTTCTTTTTTAATTAGGATAATTCTATTCTTTTTTCCTTTTAAGATTGTTAAAGCTTCATTTGAATAACTTGGCGCAATTACTACTTCACAAAACAAAGTATGAATTTCTTCCGCAGTTGCAGCATCTATTTCTGTATTTGCAATTAAAACCCCTCCAAAAGCAGAAACAGGGTCACCTGCCAAAGCATCTACATACGCTTGTTTTATGGTATCTCTTTGTGCAAAACCACATGCATTATTATGCTTTAAGATAGCAAAAGTTGGTGCCTCACCTCTAAACTCTTCGATTAAGTTTACAGCAGCATCTACATCAAGTAAGTTGTTATAGCTTAACTCCTTACCATGTAATTTATCGAAAATTGTTTCTAGGTCTCCAAAGAAATAACCCTTTTGATGCGGGTTTTCTCCATATCTTAAAACTTGTGCATTTGTTTCACTAACTTTTAAAGTAGGCTCTTCACCAGCGTTAAAATAATTAAAAATAGCAGTGTCGTAATGTGAAGAAATATTAAAGGACTTTGCAGCAAATTTCTTTCTCTGTGCAATTGTGGTTTCTCCATTATTTTGAGATAAAATATCTAAAAAATCATCGTATTGATTCATTGATGACACCGTAAAAGTATCTTTAAAATTTTTTGCAGATGCTCTAATTAAAGAAATTCCACCAATATCAATTTTTTCAACAATATCTTGCTCAGTTGCTCCTGAAGCAACTGTCTTTTCAAAAGGATATAAATCTACAATTACCAAGTCTATCTGCGGAATATTATATTCTTCTAATTCAGCGATGTCACTTTCATTGTCTTGTCTGTTTAAAATTCCTCCAAAAACCTTTGGATGAAGCGTCTTAACTCGTCCACCTAGAATAGAAGGGTACGAAGTAACTTCATCAACAGGAACTACGTTTATTCCGAGTTCTTTGATAAATTTTTCTGTTCCTCCGGTTGAATAAATAGTTACATTTAAATCGTTCAATTTTTGTACGATTGGTGCCAAACCATCTTTGTGAAATACCGATATTAATGCGGATTTAATTGTTTTTGCAGTGCTCATTTAGTTGTTGTGTTGTTAAGCTAACAAAATTAGTGAAAGGAACCTTGCAAGGCAATAAAAGATAGTAACAATACTAGGAAGTAATTAACAACTGTGCTAAAATCAATTCTTTTTTAAACCTTATGATAAACTTGACGCTGCTTTCAATTTTGATTTTAATACATGTTTTTGTTATAAAACATTATATGATAAGATAGCACCAATTTTTTTACAAATATATTCTAACAATTCCTCATCTTTATCTGTAAAAACATTTGCAGTGTGAGAATCAATATCAATCTGTCCAATATTCTCTTTGTTTACAAAAATAGGAATTACTATTTCAGATTTCACTTTCCATCCACAAGATATATAGTTTTCTTGATTAGATACATCTTGAACAACAAAATTTTGATTACTTACAGCCACTTGTCCACAAATACCTTTTCCAAATGGAATAATTGTATGTTCTGTTTCTTCACCTGTATATTGCGCTAATTTTAACTCGTCTTTATCTCCGTTTTTAAAATAAAAACCAACCCAATCATAATAAGAAATTTCCCTTTCTAACAAATCGCAAATCTCCTTTAACTTCTCCTTTGTAGTATTTGTATTTGCAAGAATACTATCTGCCTTATTTTTCAATCTATTTAAATCCATTTCCATCTAAACTCTAAACTTTTATAGCTGTAAAAATAAATGAAATTTCGTTGATAAAAAACATAAACATGCAGGCAGTTTAATAGTGCACACTTTCCTGATTTACTTATATTTTTTAATGAATTTAGAGATAACATTTGATTTTATAAAAAAACCGCATTTGTTATTGTAACTTTGTATGTATAATGAAATCTATTTTTACCAAAATAACATCGGCTCTATTAGCATTTTTAGTGCTATTCTCAACCCTCTCATTTACTATTGAGAGTCATTATTGTGGAGATTTTTTAATGGATATTTCCGTTATTGGTGAGGCTACTGACTGCGGCATGAAAGTGGAGCAGTCAATGGCTGCAAAAAAGATAAACTGTTGTAAAGATGAAGTAATAATAACAGAAGGACAAGATGAATTACATCTAAATTCTTTTGATACCTTGAACTTTGAAAAACAACAATTTTTAACAACTTTCTATTCTTCTTATTTAAATCTACTCAAAGAAGAATTTTCTAGAAATATCATTTACAAAGACTTTCAACGGCCTGTTATACCTATCAATTATCAGATAAAATACCAATCATTTTTAATTTAATTTTGTTTTAATTCCAACTAAAAAGTCTTCTACTAAAGAGGCACAGTTTTAATTATAATAAAATTAACTTTAATGAAAAAATACATACTAAATAGCTTTATACTGCTATTTCCAATTTTTATTCTTGCTCAAACTAATTTGAAAGGAATGATTATGGATCAAGAAAATCCTAAAGATAATTTAGGTGTTGCAGGTGCCACAGTAAATTGGTTAAACACAAACATTGGCACAATTACGAATGAAAAGGGCTGGTTTACAATTCCCTTTAAAAAGGAATATAAAAAACTAGTAATAAGCTATATAGGGTACAAAACAGACACTATAATAGTTAGAGATTTAACACCAATTCACCATTTTATAATTATAGAAAACGAATTAAAAGGAATAACTATTCGAAGCAAAAGAGATGCCGTTCAAAAATCTTTATTTGCTACAGCCAACACTTTTACGGTAAATAACGACGAACTATTAAAAGCAGCCTGCTGTAATTTAGCAGAAAGTTTTGAAACAAATCCGTCTATAGATGTCAGTTTCTCTGATGCATTAACAGGAACGCGTCAAATACAAATGTTAGGACTTAAAAGTCCGTATTTGCAAATTATGCAAGAAAACATACCCTCTATAAGAGGCGCTGCGCAAGCTTTTGGTTTAACTTTTACACCAGGAACTTGGGTAGAGAGTATTCAAATTACAAAAGGTGCAGGTTCTGTTGTAAATGGCTTTGAAAGTATTTCTGGCCAAATAAATGCAGAATTGGTAAAACCTTTTTCTGATAATAAATTTTTCTTAAACACCTACAGTTCTCTGAACGGTAGGTTAGAATTAAATACTCATTTCAACAGAAGAGTTTCAGAAAAATGGCAAACCGGACTTTATATTCATGGGAATTATAGAGGTGAAAAATTTGATAAAAACAATGATAATTTTTTAGATGCACCTTTAGCCAATCAAATAAATATAATGAATCGATGGCAATACACAGATGCACAAAATGGCTGGGTTAGCTTTATAACTGCTCGGTTTTTAACTGACGAAAAACAAACAGGAGAAATCAATTTTAATCCTATCAAAGATAGAGGAAACAATGAAGTCTGGGGAAGTGAAATTGATACAAAACGTTTTGAAACCTCATTAAAACTAGGCTATGTTTTTCCTGAGCTACCTTATCAAAGTTTTGGCTTACAAATGGCCTATAGCAATCATCAACAAGATTCTTATTTTGGCTTAAATGTGTATGATATTAAACATGAAAGTTTATACTCTAACTTACTTTTCAACTCAATTATTGGAGATACTAGAAGTAAGTTTAAAACAGGTATTAACTTTACCTATGACAAATACAATGAACTTGTAAATACTACAAATTACAAAAGAAAAGAAAACTCTTTAGGTGTATTTTTTGAATATGCTTTTGACAACTTGGAGGATTTCAGTTTAACTGCAGGAGTTAGAGTAGATACACATAATTTATTAGGCACATTTATTACACCTAGGTTGCACCTAAGGTATGCTCCCTGGGAAAACGGAGTCTTTAGAGCTTCTGCCGGAAGAGGAAAAAGAAGTGCTAACATTTTTGCAGAAAATCAGCAATTATTTGCAAGTTCTAGAAAAATAAGTATAGACGCTGTCGATGGAAATATCTACGGATTAAACCCTGAAATTGCTTGGAATTACGGAGTTTCATATTTACAAAAATTTAATTTATTTAATAAAAAAGGGGATATTACATTCGATTTTTATAGAACAGATTTCAGCAACCAAGTTGTTGTAGATTGGGAAAACCCGCAAGTAGTTTCTTTTTATAATTTAAATGGACAAAGTATCGCCAATAATTTTCAATTAGAATTAAATTATGAATTGGCAAAAAACCTAAATCTACGAACTGCTTTTAAATATTTTGATATTTCAACAGATTATAAAATTGGAAAATTACAAAAACCTCTTCAACCTAATAATCGATTTTTTGCAAATATTTCCTACGAAACAGTAACAAAGGATAATGGTGCTCAGTGGAAGTTTGATCTTACCTTTAATAATATCGGCGAACAACGTTTACCAAATACAGCCGAAAATCCAACACAATATCAATTACCAATAAGTTCTGAGCGTTATAGTTTATTAAACTCTCAAATAACTAAAGTATTTTCAAACACCTTTGAAATTTATGCTGGTGGAGAAAACTTAACAAATGTTCAACAAGAAAATCCTATTTTAGCAAGTGATAGTCCTTTTAGTGCCAATTTTGACAGCACGATTGTATACTCACCAATTTTTGGTCGCGCTATTTATGCAGGTTTACGATTTAAAATTAAATAACTTTTAAATAAAAAAATAATGAAAAAGGTACTATTTATATTCAGCTTGCTCTTGATTGGTTTTTCTGCCCAATCGCAAGAAATAGAAACAGTGAAAAAGAAAAAAAATGCCAAAGCTGCTTTTGAAGTAAATGGGATTTGTGGAATGTGTAAAAAACGTATAGAAATGGCTGCCCTAAAAACAAAGGGCGTAAAGTTTGCTATTTGGGATGTGAAAACGCATCAAATAAACCTTATTTTAGATGAGCGAAAAGTATCTCTTAATACCGTAAAACAAAACATTGCAAATGTTGGTCATGATGTTAAAGATTTTACAGCCACCGATGAAGCCTATAGCTCTGTGCATCCTTGCTGTAAATATAGAGATAGCAAAATAGTCCTAGATCACGAGGGTACACTTAAAAAGAAGAAAAACTAAAAAAAAGAAAACCCTTTCAAATTAATGAAAGGGTTTTCTTTTTTTAGTTTGCTAAACAAACAACTGTTTAATATCTATAGTGTTCTGGCTTGTACGGTCCTGCTTGCGTAACACCAATATATGCTGCTTGGTCTTGACGCAATTCAGTTAACTCTACACCAATTTTTGCTAAGTGTAAAAATGCCACTTTTTCATCTAGATGCTTTGGTAGCATATACACTTCGTTTCCGTATGCTTTTGCATTATTCCAAAGTTCCATTTGCGCCAAAGTTTGATTTGTAAATGAATTAGACATTACAAAACTTGGATGCCCAGTTGCACAACCTAAGTTTACCAAACGTCCCTCTGCTAGTAATATAATATCATTTCCATTGATATTGTATTTATCTACTTGTGGCTTAATTTCAACTTTTTCACTATTCGCATTTAAATAAGGAACATCAATTTCATTATCAAAATGGCCAATATTTGCAACAATTACTTTGTCTTTCATTGCTTCAAAATGCTCTCCACGCACAATATCTTTATTTCCTGTTGTAGTAATAATAATATCTGAGTTTGCAACAACAGTCTCTAATTTCTTAACTTCAAAACCATCCATTGCAGCTTGCAATGCACAGATAGGATCTATTTCTGTAACAGTTACAATAGAACCTGCCCCTTTAAAAGAAGCTGCGGTTCCTTTACCAACATCACCGTAACCACAAACAGTTACACGTTTTCCTGCTAACATAATGTCTGTTGCTCTACGAATTGCATCTACTGCAGATTCTTTACAACCATATTTATTATCAAATTTTGATTTTGTAACAGAATCATTGATATTAATTGCTGGCATTGGTAATGTTCCGTTTTTAACTCTTTCGTAAAGCCTATGAACACCAGTAGTAGTCTCTTCTGATAATCCATTGATTCCTGCAGCTAATTCTGGATACCGATCTAAAACCATATTGGTTAAATCTCCACCATCATCTAAAATCATGTTTAATGGTTGTTTGTCTTCACCAAAAAACAAGGTTTGTTCAATACACCAATCAAATTCTTCTTCATTCATACCTTTCCAAGCATAAACAGAAGTTCCTGTTGCGGCGATTGCTGCAGCAGCCTGATCTTGTGTAGAAAAAATATTACAAGAACTCCAAGTAACGTCTGCACCTAAAGCTTGTAAAGTTTCTATTAAAATTGCCGTTTGGATTGTCATATGTAAACAACCTGCAATTCTAGCACCCTTTAAAGGTTGCGCATCTCCGTATTCTTCTCTTAAACTCATTAAACCCGGCATTTCTGCTTCTGCCAAATCCATTTCTTTTCTACCCCAATCTGCTAAAGAAATATCTTTCACTTTGAAAGGTACGAATGTTGTATTTTTACTCATATTAATGTATATTTATATTCTAATTTATTCGAACTGCAAAGTTACGACATCCATTTTAAAAAAGTATGGCTCTTTACAAAACTTTAACGGTTAACAAAGTAACTAAAGTCCTGATTTGGAAGATTGAAGAATCTATTTCTAAATTGCAAGAAGGAATTTTTCTTTCTGAGAATAGCACAACACGCTTGAACTCTATGAAATCTCAATTGCATCAGAGAGGATTCTTAAGTATCCGTCATCTATTAAAAGAAGTTGGATATACCGATGCTGATTTAATATATGACGAATTTGGAAAGCCACACTTAAAAAACGGCAAGTTCATCTCGATTACGCATTCATTTACCTTTACAGCTATTATTGTTTCTGATAAGTTCCATGTAGGAATTGATATTGAAAAACAGCGGGAGAAAATTTTAAAAATTGCTCATAAATTTACTCCATTTGAAGAATATAAAACCATCGCCAATGTGGATGCTCTAATTAGCAAATTGACCATTGTTTGGGGTGCAAAAGAATCTTTGTATAAAATATACGGAAAGAAAAAACTCTTATTCTTACATCATATTTATATTGAGGATTTTAGATTTGCTGATGAGAAAACTACTGGAGAAATACGTTATAATGGAGAGAATACTGCTTATAATATTTCATTTTTAGAGTTTGAAGGTTTTACTTGCGTATTTGCTTATTAAAAGCACATAAAGTTTATAAACAAGAACCTACTCTTGCTAATATTATGATGAAAAAACAAATTAACTTCTTACTTTTGGTGCAACTACTTTAATAAATAAAATGACAACAATTTTCGAATTTCTTTTTGAACAATATAAAACATACTCGACATTAGATATTACTTTAGAAATTGTTGCTGTAATTTTTGGTTTTCTATCCGTTTGGTATTCCAAACAAAATAAAATTTGGGTTTTCCCTACAGGAATGATTAGTACACTCATTTTTGTGTATTTACTTTTTAAGTGGGAACTTTTAGGGGACATGATGATTAACGGTTATTATTTTATAATGAGTATTTATGGTTGGTATATATGGACGCGTAAAGTGGATAAAACCCATGTAAATCAGATTTCTACTACTACTTTTAAAGAAAAAAAGATTTCAATTGTCATATTTATTGCAACACTGCTGTTTGTTTTTATAATTTATCAAAAATTTGATAAATGGACGAACTGGGTTGCTTACATAGATACTATTACAACAGCAATCTTTTTTGTTGCAATGTGGTTAATGGCAAAACGGAAAATAGAAAATTGGATTTTCTGGATAGTAGGAGATCTAATTTCTGTACCTTTATACCTATATAAAGGCTTTACCTTTACGAGCTTTCAATATTTTGGATTTACTTTTATTGCCATTTTTGGTTATTTAGCATGGAAAAAAACCTTACACAAGACCCAATTAACATCGTAAAAATTGTTTTATTTGGACCAGAATCTACTGGAAAAACAACACTTTCTAAACAATTAGCACGTCATTACAATACTGTTTGGACGCCAGAATTTGCGCGAGAATACTTGCAAAAAAAATGGAATAACGAGCGTAAAACTTGTGATAAAGAAGATTTAATACCGATTGCGATTGGACAAATGAAACTAGAAAATAAGCTAGGAAAAAAAGCTGATAAACTACTTATTTGCGATACAGATTTACTTGAAACAAAAGTGTACTCAGAAAAATTTTATGGTGGTGCTGTAGATATTAAATTAAGTGAAGCTGTAGATAAAAATAAGTATGATTTGTATCTACTTACATACATTGATACGCCTTGGGAAGAAGATGATTTGCGCGACAGGCCAGAACAACGTTTAGAAATGTTTACGGCTTTTGAAAATACATTAAAAAAATATAAAAAAAATTATATCCTATTAAAAGGTGATAAAGAAACAAGATTAAAAAACGCTACCGAAGCTATTGATAAAATTATTGCTGCAAAAGATAATTTACATTCTTTTTCAGACTCTTTACAAGTCATCAATATGCTAAAAAATAAAAACTTAAGCAATACTTAAGACAATAAAGCATCCTATAGAAAATAGCTAAAAACATACCCTTGAATTTTTTATTTTGAGGCATTTTCAATAAAAATGAATACAGAGAATATTTTAAAAGAACTCAATTTTAAGGCGACTAGAAGTTCTGGCCCTGGTGGTCAACACGTAAACAAAACATCGTCTAAAATTGAATTAACATTCTATTTAGAAAACTCACTTTCTCTCTCTGAAAAGGAAAAAGAACTTTTAAAAATCAAACTTGTATCAAAATT